>JBAUGC010000318.1:0-17927 GCA_049679485.1 Xanthobacteraceae bacterium | reverse complement strand
CACCATGCCACGGCGGGGAATCAAACAAAACAAGCCCGAAACCAATCTTCAGCCTCCGAGCCCCACCATGCGCCTGATATCCAACGCCTTAGCGCCGCCGGCGCGCAGCTCGCGCAAGCTCGTTGCCAGCGTCGATTTCGACAGCTTGCGGCCGGCGGCGTCGACGATGAGGCGATGGTGGCGATAGACCGGCTCCGGCAGGCCGAGCAGCGCCTGCAGCAGGCGGTGAATAGCCGTCGCCCAAAACAAATCCTGGCCGCGCACCACATCGGTCACGCCCTGCAAGGCGTCATCGATCACGACGGCGAGGTGATAGCTGGCCGGCGCTTCCTTGCGCGCAAGGACGACGTCGCCCCAGATTTGCGGTGCCGCCATCACGCCGCCGGTTTGACCCCGCGGACCCGCACCGGTCTCGGTCCAGGTCAGAACTCCGGCGCGCGCAACGGCTGCATCCATCGCCAGCCGCAGCGCGAAGGGATCTCCAGCCCGGCGTCGGCGCTCGCCTCCGGCCCGCGACAGCTTGCGCCCGCGGCCGGGATAAAGCGGCACGCCATCGGGATCGCGCGGCCACGGACCCTGTCGTTCGCGTTCGGCGACCAGCGCGTTGATCTCGCTGCGGCTTTCGAAACTCGGATAAATGAGCCCGTCCGTTTCGAGCTTTGCGAGCGCGGCCTGATAATCACCAAAATGTTCGCTCTGCCGCCGTACGTTCTGCTCCCAAACGATGCCGAGCCAGGCGAGGTCCTCGTAGATCGCCGCCTCGTATTCCGGCCGGCAGCGCGCAACGTCGATATCTTCCATGCGCAAGAGCAGCCGGCCGCCGGTCTCCCGCGCCATGTCGTGATTAAGGAGCGCCGAGTGGGCGTGGCCCAAGTGCAGATAGCCGTTCGGGCTGGGCGCAAAACGGAAGATACGCGTGTACATCGACAGTTCGGTTTTACGCCGGGCCGGGTTGACAGTGCGGCCGGTCACTCAAACAAGTAGGCGGCATGATCGGCTTTTCTGAGGTCGATCGTGGAAATAGCCGGACCCAATGGCCCAGTCACGTATCCATACCGAGGCGGATCTTGACGCCGCCCTTACTGCGCTCGGCAAAGCCGATCCGCGGTTCGTTCCGCTGCTGGCGAAAGCGGGACGGCCACCGCTGCGCCGGCGGTCCGACGGGTTTGCCGGCCTCGCCGCGATTATCGTGGCCCAGCAGCTTTCGACCGCGAGCGCCAATGCCATCTGGGGACGGCTCGCTGCGGCCTTCGATCCGCTCGACCCGGAAGCAATCCTGCGCGCGCGCCCGGCGCGGCTGGCACGGCTTGGATTGTCCGCCCCCAAAATCCGCGCGCTGAAGGAAATCGCCCGCGCGGTCAAACGCGGCGATCTCGCTCTCGCAGCGCTTGGCGAGCTGACGGCTGAGGAAGCGCATGCGGCGCTTACCACTGTCCACGGTATCGGGCCATGGACCGCGGACATCTACCTGTTGTCCTGCCTCGGCCATGCCGACGCGTGGCCGGCCGGCGACCTCGCGCTTCAGGAAGCCGTCAGGCTGGCTTTCAAGTTGCCGGCTAGGCCAACCGCCAAGGAGATGTTGGCCTTGGCCGAACGGTGGCGGCCTTGGCGCGCCGTCGCGGCACGAATCTTATGGTCGTATTATCGGACCGCCATCACGACCGCCAAAGCATCCCGCACCAAAAAGCCACGATCTTAGGGGCGCGTTATCTGCTAGGAACTGTGTGGCCGCAGACCCACGGGGCAGAACGCAAATAACTTCGCGGACCCACCTGTCAGAGCTTCTGCGATATGCCCACGTAAAAGCCGCGGCGCGCGCCAAATTGCGGAGCGAAGACGCCGATGCCGCTGCCGTCGCGAAGCTCGTAAATCTTGTCGAACAGATTGACGACGTCGAAACGCACTGTGATCGGCTTGACGTCCGGCGACCATTTGAAATCGTGCGACACGCCGACATTCACCACCGCATAGGGCGGCACGTGCTCGGAATTGGGCGGAACGCCATTATCCTCCAAATCACCGGTGCGCAGGCCGCTGCCGTAGATCAAGTCGGCGGTGAACAGCGTATCGTTCCAGCGGTAGGACACGCCGGCCGAGCCGGTCATGAGTTGCATGTCGTCAGTGTAGTGCCAATTGGTGAGCAGATAATTGTAGTCTAGGGCGTCAATGAGATACTGGTTCGACTCCACGTTTTTGGCTTCAGTTATGTTGTAGGCAAAGTTTGCATAGGCTTTGAAGTTGCCGTTGGTGTACTTGAGCTTGAATTCGCCGCCTTCGCTGTAGCCCTCCGCATAATTGAACTGGGTTAAGACTACGGCCGAGCCGAACTGGCCGTCGTCGATCATGTCCCGAGCATCCTTGTAATAGGCATCGAGCCCCACGGTGAGGCCCGGAAGCACCACCTGATCGACGCCGACGTCGTAATAATTCGATCGCTCGGGCTTCACCGGGTCGGCCAAGGGGACATCCGGCTGATTGGTGGTGTTGGTGAAGAGCGCGATATTCGATGAGTACGCCTGGGCTTGATAGGGCGGTGTGAAGTAGCGCGCGTAACCGGCGTGAAACGTCGTGCCGCCGAACGGCTTATAGACCAGCGCGACCCGCGGACTGAACTGGTTTGCATTAACGTACTGATACAATTGATCGAAGCGCAGACCCACGTTCAACGTCAGCTCGCGGGTAAGTTTCCACTCGTCTTGAATGTAGCCGCCGATGTTCCAGCCAAGCTTCGAGTTCGGATCGTCGATGGCAAACGGCGTCGGCGAAATCGCGCCGGTAACGGGATCGACCGGCAGGACCGTTGAAATGTTGTTGACGTTGGTCTGCTCTTCGGTCACGGCAAAACCACCGCGCAGCGTATGGGCACTGTTGATGTTGTAGGACGTGTCGGATTGGACGCCGTTGAGCAGGCTTTCGCGGGTCACATTGGACGCCACGTCGTTGAACACCAAATCGCCGAAAACGTCGGGGACGAAGTTGATTTTGGCGTAGCGGGAAAAAACCGCGAATTGCGTATCGCCGTCCGTGCCCCTCTTTTGCAGCGATGCAATGTTGACGACATAGGTATCGTATTCGTTTTCATTAAGAGACAAAGAATTGTAATTCGCCGGACCGAAATCGCCGAGCGGCACCTGATTGGGATTGTTTGGTATCTGGAACGCGCCGTAGGAAGCGGCCGAGATCAGGCTAAAGCGTGTCGATTCGTCGAGCATGCTGGACGTATAGCCGAAGAACTTGCCTTGCTGGGTGTAGTCGTGGTTGGCGTTGATGCTTGCCGTCGGATTTTCCAGCCCGAGACCATTCCAGTTGCCGCGCGCGCTGACAAAGTACTCGGTGCTGCCGAAACTGCCGCCATAGTCGAAACTTGGCGTGATCGTCTGGCGGCTACCGCCATAGAGGCTAATCTCCCCGCCCGGCGTGGCAAAACTTCTGCTGGTGATGTCGAGGACACCGGCGGTGCGCAGCCCGTATTGGGCCGGCAGCGTACCAGTGAGGAGCGACAGGCTGCCGATGAAATTGGTGTCCAGAACCGGGCCAAGGGACGAAACCCCCTCCGGAATGACAACGCCGTTGATCCGGTATTGGACATTGGCGTATTCGTTTCTGACATGGAAATCGGGATTGGAAACGGCTGAGTCGTAGGACACGCCGGGCATTTGCAGGATGACTTTGTCGATCGGCGTGTTGTCGCCCTGCGGCATGTCGACGATCGCCTGGCGGCTGATGGTGTAAGTCGAGGCTCCGATCTTGGGCAGCAAGTTTTCGCGCGCCTGATCCATGCCACTCATTTTGGCGTCAAGCGCGGCCTGCGCCGGTGTTGGCGCGTTGGTTTGCTGGGCAGTGCGTTGTGCGACCTCCGCGTTGGGCTTCGGCTTGGCTTTCCGTTTTGGCCTCGACGCCGTCACAACGATTGGCGGAAGCGCCGCTTCGCTGCTTGTCGGTGCTTCAGCAGGCGGCTGCCCTGCGGGCTGCGATTCTGCGGGCGTCTGAGTGGGAGGCGTTTGTTGTTGCGTTGCCGGCCCCTGCTCTTGCACTGTTGGGGACTGCGCATTGGCGGGTAGCATTGTCCCAAGAATAGCAAGCACCCCACTCAGGAGCCGAACGCATTCCGGGCGCGACGGCAAAATTTCTTTTATCGATGGCCGCGACATCGCATCAAGTACTCTAGAATTATTAGAAAGTATAAATCGTCGTTCTTGTCTTTCTTATAAGGTCATCGGTAAGCGCCAAACAATCACCTTATTGCAACAAGTCTCAGTTATTTTGCTTTTTTACATTTAAATAATTCAAATCTACAGTATCGAAACATCCGTCGCGCCGGAAAATTTTCGATGGGTTGGCCTGACCTCACTGCTGCTGCACTTGCACCGTGACGTGGGACAAAGCGCGAAATCGGCTGAGCAGTGACCGATAATACTCCGGCCCGCGCGGCCGCTGCGTCGCCACCGATACGATCGCGCCCAAATGGCCGGGCCCTAGCCGCCACAAATGCAAGTCAGTCAATCGGTCGCCGTCGGTCTCGATCATGGCGCGCATGCGGTCGGCCATGCTCCGGTCGGGATTCATATCGAGCAGGATGGCGCCGGTGTCGCGAATGAGACTGTGCGACCAGGCCGCTATCACGATGGCTCCGACCAAACCTACCGCGGGATCCATCCACGCCAAGCCGAGAAAGCGTCCGAGCAGGAGGCCGACAATGACCAGCACCGAAACCCCCGCATCCGCCAAAACATGGACGACAGCGGATCGCATGTTGTTGTCGCGCTGCGCCGCGCCGTGCACGTGCTCGTGTTCCTGGAAATCGACCGAGTGGACGTCACCGCCGCGATTGAGAGAAATGCGAACAGTGAAAGCGTGCGGCTCCGGGATTTCGTCGATTGATTCGAGATAGCCGCCCCGCGCGGCCATGGCGAAGGACTGCCGCGCACCATCCGGGCGCACGGTTTCGATGCCTACGTCATCCGCGTAACTATCCTTTCCCGCCAAAGTCAGCCTGAAGCGCGGCGGCACACCCTCCTCGAATATTTCAACCGTCAAGGGGCCGGCACTGGTTTGCACTGTACGAGCCTGATCGTGCTCGTGCTCATGGCCGGCATGAGAATAGCCGTGAGCGTGGCCGCGATGACTGCCGCCACTGAGCAGGAGCACGCTCGCGACGTTGACGATGAGTCCCAGAACCGCAATCGGAATGGCCTCGTTGAAGTCGATCGGAACCGGCCAGATCAGGCGGGTGACGGCTTCGTAGCCGATGAGGATCGCGATCATGGCCAGCACGATGGCGCTGGTGAAGCCGGCAAGATCTCCCAACTTGCCGGTGCCGAAGCTGAAACGATCGTCTTCGGCGTGACGGCGCGCGTAGCTGTAGGCCAGCGCTGCGAGCAAAAGCGCGCTCGCGTGTGTTGACATATGCAAACCGTCGGCAACGAGCGCGATCGAGCCGAAGATCAGGCCGCCGACGATCTCGGCGATCATCATGAAGGTACAGAGCGCGATCACCATCCAGGTGCGGCGCTCGTTCCGCTCGTGGCCCTCGCCGAGAAAAACGTGCGAGTGGGTGCCCGGGAAGGTGTCGGCCATGGCAAGCCTCCTACTTCGGTGCAGGCGGGTTTACTTTAAGTAGGCGCGCGCGACCTCGATCAAATCGTCCGCCCCCTCGGCGCGCTTGTTGGCCCCAAGCGCCGGCGCAACCACGTCGCAGCGGACATGCTCCTCAATGACCTCCGCCATCAGGCCGTTCATGGCGCCGCGGAACCGAGGCGACACTTGCAGAACATCGGCGCAGCCGGCCTCGGCTTCAAGAGCGCGTTCGACGGCTTCGACCTGCCCACGAATACGTCGCACGCGCGCCAGCAGCTTGGATTTCTCACGAATGGTGTGGTTCATCGTCTTGGCCTCGGCCTTAATGTAACGGGGTAGGGTATTGATTTTAGTGGTTTGTGCGACTCCCGACACTTGACTACCAAGGCGCCCCTCAAGTGACGAGCATTGGACCCAAAGCTAGGTGTGCGAACGCAAAAGCCGAGCAAACGCTTTAAGCGTCGTTTCCGATACGTGATGCTCGATTCCTTCGGCGTCAGCTTCAGCTGCTTCGACGGGAACGCCCATCGCGACGAGTGCATCCACGACGAGCCTATGGCGGGTTCGTACTCGCGTCGCTAGCTCCTGTCCGCTCCTGGTCAGAAAGACCCCACGATAGGGACGTGCAGTCGCCATCCCTTCCCGCTTCAGCCGAGAGATGGTTTTGACGGCGGTCACATGGGAAACGCCAAGGCGGCGCGCAATATCTGTCGGACGTGCCTCGCCCGCGCTGGCCAGCAGGTCAGCGATAAGTTCAACATAGTCCTCAAGCAAAGCTGTCGATTGGGCCGAACGAGTCTTGCCGAAGCGGCGTGCCTGGGTCAGCTCAGCGGGAAGCTTCGACAGCCGTTCGACTTGTTTTCCCATTGTTCTTCCGGACATCAAGCCTCCAACGATCGCGGCCAAGGCATCACCAAATTTGACTATGCGCTTTGCAGAAGCGAATCGAAACGCCTTGATGGAAGTGGTGCAGATCATACATTTTTTTTCTACCTTGACAAGGTAATGTGTCATGTGCACCTTGTAGCCTTAGCTACGTGTTGACGTCAATGCTGGATACACCGAGCCCGCGAATGACCGATTTGAAGGTGCGACCAGGGTCACTCACAGAGCGGAGCGTCGGGGCGGCGCGCGGTATATTGAGCGGCGAGCGCCGAAGGCCAAGTGCGTATCTGGCTTTCGCCGGTCCCGCAGTGGTCGTCTCGATCGCCTACATAGATCCCGGAAACTTCGCGACAAATATTCAGGCGGGTGCGAAGTACGGCTACGGCCTGCTTTGGGTCGTGTTGCTGGCCAACTTGATCGCGATGTTGTTCCAGGCTCTGTCGGCCAAGCTTGGCATCGTCACCGGCCGAAACTTGGCAGAGATGTGTCGCGACGAGTTTCCCTGGCCGGTCGTCTGGGCGATGTGGATCGTCAGCGAGGTCGCTGCGATGGCGACCGATCTGGCCGAGTTTCTCGGCGGTGCCATCGGGCTCTCGCTACTGTTCAGGATGCCCCTCCTTGCGGGCATGGTCGTCACTGGGGCCGTCACCTACGGCATCTTGATGTTCGAACGCCATGGGTTCCGAGCGCTAGAGCTGATCATTGGCAGCATGGTTGGAATTATTGCGCTTTGCTACCTTATCGAGATCTTCATCGTTCCGGTCGATTGGGGCTCTGCCGCATTCCATACGGTTGTGCCGCAGCTAGCCGATGCCGAGGCTCTCCTGCTTGCCGTCGGTATCATCGGCGCGACTGTCATGCCGCACGCCGTTTATTTGCATTCCGGCCTTACCCAGGCCCGGACGCCGGTCGCCAGCGATGACGAGCGGCGAATGGTGCTGCGCTTCTCAAATCGTGAGGTCATTATCGCACTGACCATCGCCGGCATGGTCAATATGGCGATGGTGATGATGGCGTCGGGCGCCTTCCATGCCGGTCATCCCGAAGTAGCGGAGATCGAAACGGCTTATCACACATTGACGCCATTGCTCGGCATCGGGGCAGCGGGCGTGTTCTTGCTCTCCCTCATTGCATCGGGAATTTCGAGCTCGACAGTTGGAACGATGGCCGGCCAATTGATCATGCAAGGCTTCGTTGGGTTCCGGATTCCGATCTGGGTCCGCCGGCTTGTGACAATGATTCCGGCCTTCGTGGTTGTCGGTCTGGGTACGAACGCCACAAGTGCGCTGGTGATCAGTCAGGTCGTGCTCAGTATCGCTCTGCCGCTTCCCATGATTGCGCTGCTCATCTTCACACGACGCTCAGACATTATGGGTCGCTTCACCAATGGCCGGCTGACCAATGTTGCGGCGATAGTCGGGACCGCGGTGGTCTTGGGGCTTAATGTTTTCCTTATCCTGCAGACTTTCGGCGTGCCGATTCCTGGCTTGTCTGATGGGGGCTAATCGCCGTCGCGTTATTGTCGTGATCGAAATCACAAGAGGGTAGGCCCGACCGTTGGGCGCGTCCGGGGCTTGGGGCACTGATGAAGGGACTGCTCGTTGCTGCTGTATCGTTGATCGTGCTTGCGGGCCGTGCCGCGGCCGACGACGCAATGGTGACGAAAGCTCCGGCGCCACCGTATGGCGCTCCTTCCGCCTACGACTGGAGCGGGCTCTACGCCGGCGGCCATCTGGGCTATGCTTGGGGCAGCTCGAATTGGACGGCAGCGCCCGGTACCGCGGGCTCGCTCGATTTGTTTCAACCCTTTGACGCCTTCACCGCAACGGGGAGCTTTTTCGCGGGATTTCAGGCCGGCTATAATTACATGTTTCCGAACCGCCTCGTCGTCGGCGCGGAGGCCGATGCAACGTTTCCAAGCTGGCCGAGTCTAGACGGAATCACTATTGGAGGCGCCTCAACGCTGACTTCGCCGACGCTCGGCGCGGAAAGCTACAGCGAGACGGTGCTCGCTTCCGGCACCGTAAGGAGCCGCATCGGTTACGCTCCCGGACACTGGTTGTTTTATGCGACCGGCGGGTTCGCCTGGACCTATGATCAGCAGTCGCTCACACAGGTCGCTACCGGCACGAGCGAAAGGCCGTTCTTGTGGCGATTGGGCTGGACGGCGGGTGGCGGCGTCGAGGTCCCGATCGCGCCGCACTGGACCGCGCGGCTCGAATATCTGTTTTTTGACTACGGCAACAAGAGCACAGGGTTTTTCGCCGGGGCACCGCCAATCAACTCCGATTTCTTCCTGCAAGAGCTGCGCTTCGGCTTGAATTATCAGTTCGGCGACGTTGCGCTGCCGGCGCCGATGGTGGCCAAAGCATCGGCCGCGCCTGATCCTGACATCGTCAACTTTCACGGCCAGACGACATTCCTCGAACAAGCCTATCCGGCGTTCCGCTCGCCCTATCAGGGCGTGCAAAGCCTGCCCGGCGGCGGGGAGGGTCGCGAGACCTGGGATGTCACGCTTTACGCTGGCGTGCGCTTGTGGCGCGGCGCCGAGCTTTGGATCGACCCGGAGATCGATCAGGGCTTCGGGCTTGACGGCACGCTTGGTGTCGCTGGGTTCCCGAGCGCGGAGGCCTACAAGCTTGGCGCGGACTATCCTTACGCACGGCTGCAACGAGCCTTCGTCCGACAGACGATCGATCTCGGCGGCGAGACGCAGAAGGTGGATGCTGGCATCAACCAATTTGCCGAAAGCCAAAAGGCCAATCGGCTTGTTCTTACAGTCGGTCGATTCAGTGTTGTCGACATCTTCGACAACAACAAATATGCGCATGACCCGCGCAGCGATTTTATGAACTGGTCGGTCGTCGACACCGGAACGTTCGATTACGCCGCCGACCCCTGGGGCTATACCTATGGCGCGGCCGCCGAATGGTATCAGGGCAACTGGACCCTGCGCGGCGGATTGTTCGATCTCTCGATCATCCCCAACAACATTGAGCTCGATCCGACATTTGGGCAATTCCAATGGGTCGGTGAAATCGAGCGCCGTTACGAGTTGTGGGGGCATCCCGGCAAGATCGTGGTCACCGGCTTTCTCACCCGCGGCCGCATGGGGAGCTTCGCCGACGCGATCGCGCTGGCTGCGGTGACCGGCGGCCCGGCCGATATCGCCGCCGTGCGCGAATATCAAAGTCGTAGCGGTGTGAGCATGAATATGGAGCAGGAGATCACATCCAATCTTGGTGCTTTCATCCGCGCCGGTTGGGCAGATGGCAACGTGGAACCCTACGAGTTCACCGATGTCGATCGCACTGTCGCGGGCGGCGTTTCGTTAAACGGCAAGCAATGGGGTCGGCCGGACGATACTGTCGGTATTGCCGGCGTCATCAACGGCATTTCCAGTGTCCACGAGGCGTTCCTAAACGATGGCGGCTTGGGGATCCTCGTCGGCGACGGACAGTTGCCGCATCCCGGTCTCGAGCAGATTTTCGAGACCTATTACAGCTACGCAATCTCCTCTTCGACGAAGGTCAGCTTCGACTATCAACTCATCGTCAATCCCGCCTACAATACCGATCGCGGGCCGGCGAACGTTTTTGCCGGGCGCTTCCACACCGCATTCTAACGTAGACACGCCATGGGTCCGGTGGCTAAAGCAGAAGGCTTGAACCGCGGGCAGCGTCTGTTTGCGCGACCGTTCACAGCAGTGCGGGCCAAATTGAAAAGGTAGTCTGAATGGCCGTTGAGCTTGATGGTCCGCGGCTTTCACCACAATCCGGCAGTGCGCGTCAGCTTGTGGTTTTCCTGCACGGCTACGGCGCCGACGGCAACGATCTCATTGAGATCGGTCGCGTCTGGCAACAGATCCTGCCGCAAGGGGCATTCGTCTCGCCGCACGCGCCCGAGCCTTGCGGGCAGGCGCCGGTCGGGCGGCAATGGTTCGCGCTCACTTTCCGCGATCCCAACGAACGTTGGGTCGGCGCCAACAAGGCGGCGCCGGTGTTGGAGCGCTTCCTCGAAGCGGAACTCGCCCGTCATCAATTGCCACCTTCGGCGCTTGCGCTCGTTGGCTTCAGCCAAGGGACGATGATGGCGCTGCATGTGGGTCTGCGCCGGGCGGTGCCGCCGGCCGCGATCGTCGGCTATTCGGGATTGCTGGTGCTGCCGCCGGATGGGAATCCGGAAACGCTCGCCGCCGACATCAGATCGCGCCCGCCGGTACTTTTGGTGCACGGCGACCAGGACGAACTCATTCCGGTCCAGGCGCTCTTTCAGGGCACCCAGGCCTTGGCGGCAATTGGCGTGCCGGTGGAGTGGCATGTGTCCGCAGGCGTCGGTCACGGCATCGACCAGGAAGGTCTCCGCCACGGCGGCGAATTCCTGGCGCGCGCCTTTTCGGGCAAGCGCTGAAACAGCGACACCAGATGCCGAGCGACCGATGCTACGACTTCATCATCATCGGGGCCGGTTCGGCGGGTTGCACGCTTGCTGGCCGGCTGACGGAGGACCCGCACGCGCGGGTCCTCCTGCTCGAAGCCGGCGGCTGGGATCGCGATCCATGGATCAAGATTCCGTTCGGCTGGGCTTATCTGCTGATCAACCGCAAGCACGACTGGATGTATTTCGCCGAGCCCGAGGCGACGACCGGCGGGCGCGGTCTTGAATGCGCACGCGGCCGCATCGTTGGCGGTTCATCGTCGATCCACGCCATGGCCTATGTGCGTGGCCACGCCGGGGACTACGACCGCTGGGCCGCATCCGGGCTTGTCGGCTGGTCCTTTGCCGACGTGCTCCCCTATTTCCGCCGCCAGGAATCCTGGCAGGACGGCGAGAGCTTTTATCGCGGCGGCAATGGCCCGCTGACGACGCAAATGTGTGGTTTTTCCGATCCGCTCGTCGAAGCCTTCGCCGCCGCAGGGCGCGAAGCCGGATATCCCGCGACCCCCGATTACAATGGCGCCCACCAGGAGGGATTCACCGTCCCGCAGATGACGATCCGCCGCGGCCGCCGTTGCAGCGCGGCCGACGCTTATCTGCGGCCGGCGCTGGCCCGGAAAAATCTGACGATTGCGACTCAAGCGCTGGTGACGCGTCTCGCGTTCGACGGCACCCGAGCAATTGGCGTCGAATATTTCCGGCACGGCCGCACTGTGACCGCGCGGGCTGAGCGCGAAGTGATCCTCTGCGGCGGCGTCATCAACTCGCCGCAGCTGCTCATGCTTTCCGGCATCGGCGAGCCCGACGAACTGCGCAGGCATGGTGTTGACGTCAAGGTCGCGCTGCCGGGCGTCGGCAAGAACCTGCAAGATCATATCTCGGCGATCATCGCTTATCTGCGCAAAGGGCCGGGGCCGGTTCATCGGGTGATGCGGTTCGACCGGATCGTGCCGGCTTTGGCCAACGCCTATCTGTTCGGCCGGGGCATAGCTACCGATTTGCCGACCGGGCAGATGGCATTTCTGAAGAGCCGGCCCGACGTCGAGCTGCCGGACGTGCAGCTCATCTTTCATGCGGCCCCACTCACGGCGACGCCGTATTTTGCACCGTTCCGGCGCCCATACGTCGACAGCTATGGCTGCCGGGCCGTGGTGCTGCGCCCCGAAAGCCGGGGCCGGGTTGAACTGGTTTCGCGCGACCCGCGCCAACCGTTGCGTATCCAGCAGAACTTTCTCGCCACCGACAATGATTGGAAGACGCTGCGGAGCGGTCTGCGCATGGCCCGCGAGGTGTGCCGCCAAGCCCCGATGCGTCCGTTTATGGAGCGTGAGTCGGCTCCCGGTGAGCGCGCCGTCACTGACGCCGATCTCGACGAGCATATCCGTGCCAACTCGATCACCGTCCACCATCCGCTGGGTACCTGCAAGATGGGACTTGCCACCGATCCAATGGCGGTCGTTGATTCAGAGCTTCGGGTCTTCGGCACCGCAGGGCTTCGCGTCGTCGACGGCTCGGTGATGCCGAACCTTGTTGGCGGTAACATCAATGCGCCGATTATCATGATCGCCGAGAAGGCCGCGGATCTGATCCTCGGACGGCCGCCGTTGGGGCCAAGCCGTTCTGCACCTCGAAGCCCCGAGCCGGCGAGCGCTTCCTGATTCTCGCGGTTCCACGGTGCCAGAGCCTCTCCGAATCCCGCAGCCCATAAGCCTCGGAGCGGGCTTCACAATCCTGTCACGCCTGCCTATAAACTGGTAGCCGGCGCCGCAGTGCGGCATGCGAGTCGGTAGGAATGTCGTCTTGAACGCTCACGTATCACCATCGGGCTTTCCGGCGTTGGTTCTCAATGCGGATTTTCGTCCGCTCAGCTATTACCCGCTGTCGCTTTGGTCCTGGCAGGACGCCATCAAGGCGGTGTTTATCGAGCGGGTGAACATCGTCGCCAATTACGACCGCGCCGTCCACAGCCCCAGCCTGGAAATGAAGTTGCCGAGCGTGGTGTCGCTCAAGACCTACGTCAAGCCTTCGACGCATCCGGCCTTTACACGGTTCAACGTGTTCCTGCGCGACCGTTTTAGCTGCCAATATTGCGGGACCCGGGACGACCTGACCTTCGACCACTTGCTGCCGCGCTCCCGCGGCGGACACACCACCTGGATCAACGTCGTCGCTGCCTGTTCGCCTTGCAATCTGAAGAAGGGCAACCTGACGCCGGAGGAGTCCGAGATGTGGCCGTCGCAGAGGCCGTTCCAGCCCTCCGTGCAGCACCTGCATCGCAACGGCCGACTGTTTCCGCCCAATTATCTGCACGACAGCTGGCTCGATTATCTCTACTGGGACACCGAACTCGATCCATGAGCCTTGGATCGACAAATCGCACCCAATTTTGTCACGCTTCGCCGTGACGCGCTGACGTCGTTGCCGATATCTGTTGCGATAGCTTGATCCCGATGGCCCGCATTGCCCAGATCGTTTCGACGGCCCGCTATCTGCCCGAGCGCCTTGTCACCAATGCCGAACTCGCCGCCCGTTTCGCCGCGCAAGGCGATCCGGCGGTGATCGACAAGTTTGCCGCCACCACCGGCATCAATCAGCGCTACTACGCGCCGGATGACTGGGCAACGTCGGACCTCTGCGTGCCGGCGGCCAAGGAGGCGCTCAAACGCGCCGGGCGCAAACCCGAGGACGTTGATCTGATTATCGTCGGCACGGACTCGCCCGACTACATCACACCCGACACGTCCGTCGTTCTTCAACACAAGATCGGCGCGACCAATGCCGGCACCTTTGACGTCGGCTGTGCGTGCGCGTCATTTCCAGCCTCCGTCGGCATCGCCTCGGGACTGATTGCGACGAATTCGGCGCTCAAGACTGTCCTCGTGATCGGTGTTTATCTGATGCACCGTCTGAGCGATCCGAACGATCCGGTCTGCTTCTTCTACGGCGATGGAGCAGGCGCCGCGGTTTTGGAAGGCGGCGACATGCAGGGATTCGTCGGCGCCGCGTTTAAGGCCGACGGTTCCTACGCTCCCTATTGGGGCATATTCGCCGGCGGCACAGCGGAACCGGCCAGCGTCGAAGCGGTCAAAGCGGGGCGCACGCAGGTGCGCAGGCGGATCAACTATCCCGCCGATCTCAACGAAACCGGCTGGCCGCTGCTGTTCAAACACCTCGTCGCGCAAAGCGGCTTCGCGCCGGACGACGTCAATCAATTGATCTTCACCCAGATCAACAAGCATTCGATCGCGATCGCTGCCGAAAGGTGCGGCGTTCCATTGGCGAAATGCCACACCATCATGGAGAAGTACGGTTACACCGGCTCCGCCTGTATTCCGATTGCGCTCGACGACGCCATCGAGCTCGGCAAGATCAAGCGCGGCGACCTCGTGGTCATGATCGGCTCGGGCGTCGGCTACAACATGGCCGCGGCGGCCGTTCGTATGACGCTTTGACGCCGGCGCAAGCGCGCGCGGCTGACTAAGGCCCCCACCCATCGGCGGTTTGTCTCTCGCCGTTTTGGGATTTTTTCATCATTTGCGCTGGAATACATGCGCCGATGGCACTTCGGCGCCCCCGCGTCGTTGCCTGATTGACGGATAGGAGCTTCCCCGTCATGGGAAGCCTAGTCTTGCTCGATTTGCTCGGCGGCGTCGCGCTGCTGCTGTGGGGACTGCATATGGTCCTTACCGGCGTGCTGCGCGCGTTTGGTCCCGATTTACGCCGTTTCCTCAGCAAGGCGTTGGGAAACCGGTTCGCGGCATTCGTCGCGGGACTCGCTTTGACAGCGGTGCTGCAGAGCAGCACCGCAACCGGATTGATGACGACGTCACTCGCGGCGGACGGCACGGTCGGTCTGATGCCTGCGCTCGCCATCATGCTGGGCGCCAATGTCGGCACCACGCTGATCGTACAGGTCCTGTCCTTCAACATTTCGGCGGCCGCGCCGGTCCTTTTCGTCATCGGGTTGATAACGTTCCGTGCCGGAGGGCAGAGTCTCACCCGCGCGCTAGGCCGCATAGCCATCGGGCTCGGTCTGACACTGCTGGCGTTGCACATTCTGGTCGATACGCTCGCACCTGCGGAGCAGGCCCCGGCGGCCCGCGTCGTGCTCGCCGCCATTACCCATGACCCGGCGCTCTGCATTCTGCTAGCGGCGGCGCTGACCTGGGCCGCCCACTCGAGCGTCGCCGTCGTGCTGCTGGTGATGTCGCTCGCTTATTCGCACTTCATCACGAGTGAGGCCGCGTTCGCCCTGGTTCTCGGCGCCAATCTCGGCAGCGCCATCAACCCGCTGATCGAGGGCGGTATTCGCGGCGATCCGGCTAGCCGGCGACTGCCGCTCGGCAATCTCATCAACCGTGTCGTCGGCATCTTGATTGCGCTGCCTTTTTTGCCGTTCTTGGCGCGCGAATTGCCGGTGCTGCAGCCGGACGCCGCCAAGATGGCCGCCGAATTCCATATGGCGTTCAACATCGTTCTGGCGGCAATCTTCATCGGGCCGCTTGATGCCGTTGCCTGGCTGTTGGTGCGTATCCTGCCGGAGCGCAGGCAGCCGGCCGATCCTGCAACCCCGCGCCATCTCGACGAAGTCGCGCTGGAAACGCCCCCACTCGCCCTCAGTAATGCCGCGCGTGAGACATTGCGCATGGGCGACACCGTCGAAACCATGCTGCGCAACGTCATGGCTGCCATCCTGAACAACGACCGCAGCCTTGTCGGCGAAGTATCCCGGCTGGACAACGTCGTCGACCGTCTCGATGAGGCGATCAAGCTCTACATCACCAAGCTCACCCGCAACAGCCTCGACGAGCGCGAGGGCCGCCGCGCCATGGAGATCATTTCGTTCACCATCAACCTTGAATATATCGGCGACATCATCGACAAGAATTTGTGCGAGCGCGCGGCCAAGAAGATCAAGCGGCGCTACCAGTTCTCCAGTGAGGGCGCCGCCGAGCTATCGGCCTTCCACAAGAGGGTCTGCGAAAGCCTTCAGGCCGCGTTTGGGGTTTTCATGACCGGGGACGTCGACGGCGCGCGACGGCTCATTCGCGAAAAGGCCGAATTGCGTGCAGCCGAGCTGCAAGCGGCCGACCGGCATTTCGAGCGGTTGCGCGAAGGCCGGCCGGAGAGTTTGGAGACGACGTCGCTGCACCTCGACATCCTGAGCGATCTCAAGCGCATCCATTCGCACATCTGCTCGGTCGCCTATCCGGTGCTGGAAGCCGCAGGCGAGTTGCCGGGCCGCGAACCGGCGATCGGCGAGGCGCTGGAGGAACGGCTCACTTATCGCCCCAAACTGCCGTGAAAGCTGAGCATGCCAGAGACGCGCGAGGGCATGCGAGAGGAATTACCCCGCGTCCGCCGTCGAAAGCGGGCGCCACTTCAGATCGCTACTTCATCGGACATTTGTCGTGGTAGCGATCCTGATGATCCTTGAGGATCGTCGTCACGGTATCGATCTCGTAACCGCCGTCGGGCTTCTTGACCACCTTTTGCAGATAGAAATTTTGAATGGGGAAGTGGTTGTTGCCGTACCGATACGGCCCGCGGACCGACGCATAATCGGCCTTCTCCATCGCGGCGCGGATTGCGTCCTGATTTGACAAATCGCCTTTGACGGCAACAACGGCGCTATTGATGAAATTCGCCGCATCGTAGGCCTGCGCGGCGTAGAAGGCGGGATCGCGCTTGTAGGCAGCGCGGAAGTCCGCGACGAATTTCCTGTTTGCTTCGTTGGGCAGATCAATCGCCCAGTGCCCGGCAGTTGCCACGCCGAGCGCGATATCGCCCATTCGATCGAGCGTCCGCGCGTCGATCATGTATGCCGTGTAGAGCGGGATTTGGCCCTTCAGCCCGGCTTGTGCGTATTGCGTCAGAAATTGATTACCGGCGGCTCCCGGAAAAAAGGCGAAGATGGCGTCGGGCTTTGCCGCGCGCGCCTTGGTGAGTTCGGCCGAGAAATCGAGCTGACTGGGCCAGGCCGTGTACTCTTCACCCACTATTTTACCCTTGAAATTCGCTTTCACGCCGGCGGCGACATCTTTGCCGGCGGCATAGTTGGGATCGATAATAAACAGCGTCTTGACGCCCTTCTGGTTGAGGTACTCCCCGGTCGCCTGCGCTGCCTGATCGCCTTGCCAGGATGTCGAGAAGAAATACGGCGAACATTGTTCGCCCGCGATCTGCGAGGGACCGGCATTGGCGCTGATGATGAAGGTCTTGGCGTTTACCGCGGGCAACAGCGAGGCGAGCGGCACGTTGGAGAAGCCATAGCCGGTGAGGAAGTTAACGTGATCCGATTCGATCAGCTTGTCGGTCTTCTGCTTGCCGACTTCCGGCTTCGACGCGTCGTCCTCGTAGATGACTTCGACGGGACGGCCCGCCATTTTCCCGCCGAGATTCCGTATCCCGAGATTAAACCCATCGCGCATGTCGTTGCCGATGGACGCCGGCGGGCCACTGAACGTACTGACGAAACCGATCTTGATGGCATCGGCGGCGCAAGCCGGCGCCGACGCAATGCTCGCAGCCGCGAGCCCTACAAGTAGGCGATTCATCGTTTCCTCCCTCGCATGCCGGAACGCGCCTTAATCGGCTTTTTCTTCGCTTGCTTTACCAGCCGGCTTGCCTTCTTCCGCGACGCCCCGCCGCGCTTGGCCCAAAGCTTCCGGGTCGCGATTTCGGCTCCCTCGCGCATCGCCTTGAACTTCTCCCAGATCACCGTCGGATGGACCTCGGTGGTGTACAAGGCCTGCGATGAGAAGCCGCAATCAGCGCCGGCGATGACGTTCTCGCGGCCAACCAGATGGGCGAAGCGCATGATGCGCTCGGCGATCAGTTCTGGATGTTCGACGATATTGCTGGCGTGCGTAACGACGCCGGGGACGAGGACTTTGTCTTTTGGCACCTTCACGTGCTCGAAGAGATGATATTCGTGCTCGTGGCGCGGATTGGCCGCCTCGAAACTGTACGAGCCGGCTTGGATTTGCAGCACGTAATCAATGATCTCGCTGAGCGCCGCTTCGTGG
>JBAUGC010000317.1:0-4565 GCA_049679485.1 Xanthobacteraceae bacterium | reverse complement strand
CTTTCATGTTGTGAGCTTCGATATGCTCGGGCAGGGCCAGTCCGACAAACCCTCCCTGTTTATCCACCAGGACGATCAGGTAATCGTGCTCGGCGAGCTGATTAAAAGATTAGGCGGACGGCCGGTCTTTGTCGCCGGTATCAGCTTTGGCGGGGTGATCGCGCTACGCCACGCCATCGCCCACAGCGATGCCATTGCCGGGCTTGTGCCGATGAGCAGCTTCGCGGAGGTGCCATCGCAATTGTTCATGATCGGCACCGCCTTGCGGACCGCGCTGATCCTGGGCGGGACGGGGTTCCTTCAGGATTTGCTGTTCCCGATGAATTTCTCCGGCGAATGGTTGGAATCAAAGCGCGATTTGATTGAACTGGCCAGGCATCGGGGATGGCTGGCCAACGACGTGTACGCTTTGCAAAACCTCATGGAATCGTTTCTCGACTTCGAGCCGCTGACGCCGCAACTGTCGTCGATCCGAGTGCCGACGATGATCTTAACCGGCGAATTCGACTTCCTCACTCCCCGACCGCTTCAGGAAAGCTTGCGAACGAATATCCCCGATAGCGCGCTGGTCATCGTTCCGCGCGCTTATCATGCGTTCACGCTGGAGAGACCCGAACTGACGGCCTACATGGTGGCGCGGTTCGCCGAAGACGTGATGGCCGGCCGCTGGCGCGGCATGGGAACGATCTGGGTTGGCCCCGATAAGGTCGGCAGAGAGTTTGCCCCCTTTCCCGCTGGCTTCGATCATATGCGCGCGATTCCGGCGCGCAGTGAGACGAGTGAGCTTGAACCACGCCGCGAGACCGTGGCTTGATGAACGCGTTTCTCGGTCCGCTCGACAAAAATGGCCGCATCCCTGCGCAGCAACAGACTTTGGTATCGGCTTTCCTTATGTCAGCGCATGGCGCGGAGGCGCGCCAGCTCGCATTCACCCTGTCGGGCAGCCTGCATTACGCCTGGGAGGTAGAGCTGCATTCTCAGTATTGCCGGGAGATGGAAATCCTCTCATTGCTCGCGCGCGCCACGACATGGGTTCCGATCCCGGCACTCGCTTTCTTGCTTTGGCATTGGGAGACGGCCTGGTTGCCGAGGCCGGTGGAACGGACCATCGACCGTGAGCAAGCTTCGCTGATCGATCTCGCCGCATTCGGTCATGCGCTGCACACCGTCGTCCGACCGGCGGCGTTGCTGCCCGGAGGCTTTCGTCAGACGGATACATTCTCACTGGCGCTGCAGCGGATTGAATTCGAGAGCGGGCGGTTGATGCAGGCGCAGATCCTGTTCCTCAAGGGGCCGGAGCTTGCTTCCGTCCGCGGGGCGGTCGCGGCCGCGGTCGAGCGGCGCCATGCCCAGGTCCGCGAGCTTTGGTACGGGATGCTTCGCGGCATGGGGATCGAGCCAGACGCCAGACATTCTCTCGCGGCGGCGGCCGGCTACCAGTCGAGTTTGAAATCTCCCGCCGACCTCGCAAGGGAGGCCAGCGACGTAGCCACGGCGCCGTGAATTCCATTTTGCTAAAATCGCGTCCGATGGTCGGACGAAAGATTGTTGCCGGAAACCGCTTGCACGATGGGTCGAACCCGGCCACCAAAATCGAAATCAGGCTCGTCCATTCCGCGGGATCTGGATGACCGCTTATGGCCCGTCGCTGCAAATTGGGCGTCACACCATTTTCGTAGCGATCGCGCCAATAGCGGACGTGCCCAGCACGCGCCCAAACGAGGAAGATGACCCATCAAGTCACTTCGCCGCCGTTAATTGATGCATTGCGAAAGTTGGTGTTTGAGAGGGCTGCTGCCAGCACCATGGGCCGCCATTTTACGGGTCTCGCGGTTGACGACACGCTCAATTGATCAGATGAATCGCATCGATTAAAGCTCGCGTCGAAGCGCGGCTCCCCAAGGACGCTTCGCATGGAACAAGATCGGGCACGGAGCGATCGACGGCTCGACTGGGTTTCCAATTACACTAAGGCCCTCGTCGCCCTGGCAGCACGTATCGGCCTCGACCCATCCGACGGCGACGAAACGGCGCTGCAAAAGCGTCTAGTCGTCGTGCTCTGCGTCGGAACCTTACCCCTGACAATGCTGTGGAGCGCCATCTACCTCGCCGTCGGCGTTCCACTCGCCGCCGCGATTCCGGCATTGTATTCCGTCATAACCCCGATCAATACGGCGATTTTCGCGTGGACCCGCAATTTCGTATTCTATCGCTTCACCCAGCTCCTCACCATCCTGATCCTGCCATGGCTGCTCACGTTGAGCCTCGGTGGATTCAGGGAGTCAAGTGTCGTGATTATCTGGGCGGCGCTGTGTCCGCTTGCATCGCTTTTGCTCGAGGAACTGCGCCGAACGCTATTCTGGATCGTCGGTTTCGTGGTTCTGTTGATCGTGAGCGCGCTCTTGCAACCCTATCTGGTGCCGGCCGCGCTGCCCGAAGCCTTCGTGACCTGGTTCTTCGTGCTCAATGTGGGCACGGTGATCGCGATCACCTTCGGGCTCCTCTACTATTTTGTCGGCCGGCGCAATTTCTTCCAGCAGCGATCTGAAATGCTGCTCCTCAACATACTCCCGAGGGAAATCTCGGAGGCGCTCAAGGCGGACCAGCGCACTATCGCCGCGCAATACGACGCCGCCAGCGTGCTTTTCGCCGATGTCGTCGAATTTACGCCTTTGGCAGCGACGATGACGCCGATGCATCTGGTCGACCTCCTCAACGAGGTCTTTCAGTGCTTCGACGGCTTGGTCGAGAAATACGACCTCGAGAAAATCAAAACGATCGGTGACTGCTACATGGTGGCGTCAGGCGTGCCGCGTTCGCGGCCCGATCACGCGAGCGCCCTGGTCAACCTCGCTCTCGATATGCAGGCCGCCGTCGCCGAGCGCCAGTTCGGCGGCCGACAGCTCTCGTTCCGCATCGGCATTAACTCCGGTCCGGTGGTGGCCGGCGTGATCGGCCGCAAGAAATTCATCTATGACCTTTGGGGCGAAGCCGTGAACCTAGCCAGCCGCATGGAATCCTACGGCCGAAGCCGAACCGTTCAGATCGCCCGCACCACTTACGCGTTGATCAAGGACGAATTCGACTGCGAAGCCAGGGGGACTATCGAGGTAAAGGGCGCGGGCCAGATGGAGATCTGGCACGTGATCGGCAGGAAGTTTTGATGGGCGATGCCGTAACTGACAGAGCCGCGCCTGGGATGAGGAAGCGAGCAGTCTTGATGTGACGGATGCCGCCCGCTCTTGGCGATGGAAGACCCATAGGCTGGTCGCGCCGAAACCCCGACATTCCAGTCGAACGGCCAACCAAGGTCCCGACCCAAGGCGGACATCGCTCCCGATAGAGACGCCTGCGTTAACCAGCCACCAAGCTCCGGATTGGCGGCGGGTAACAGAGTCGAACCCCAAAGGTTGGCGTATCTTCAGATAATCAAGGTACGTCGGGTCGCGGGTCCGGACTGGTCAAACCGTTGCGGTTCGGCATCTTCACCCTCGGCAGCGAGGTGGCGTCGAGGACAGTGTCCTCGGAGACGATGTTGTTTAGATAGAGAATGTAGGCGGATACGGCATAGACTTGGTCGGCCGTTAGCGACTGCGGCGAGTTGAACGGCATGGCACGACGGATGTAGTCAAATAAAGTGCTGGCGTAGGGCCAATAACTGCCGACGGTTCGCACGGGTTTTGACGTTGCAAGTGTGCCGAAGCCGCCGACCAGCCGATCCGCAGGTTCACCTTGACCCTTGGCGCCATGGCAGGCCGCGCAGGTCTCTGCGAAAATTTTCTCGCCCTCTCGCACGCTGCCATGGCCCGGCGGCAGGCCCTGGCCGTCGGCGCGCACGTCAATGTTCCAGCCGGCGATTTGGACCGGCGTTGCCGCATGGCCGATGCCAAGCGAGCCGGCATCGGCGGCGCGCGCGAGCGTCGTCAGCGCAAAGGAGACCGCGGCGCTGACTAGGACCGTTCGCGGGCTATACGACATTGGTCACGGCTCCGTCTTGCGCGACCTGCCATGTTTGAATGCCGTTGTAGTGGTAGCTGGAATGAAGGCCGCGAACGTCGACGAGCTGCGCACGCGTCGGCTGTACGTACCCGGTCTCGTCGACGGTGCGGCTTTGCAATTGCGCTGGAGCGCCATCCCAATTCCAGGACAGGCGAAAGCGCGTTAGGCATTTGGCCAGAACGGGTTGCTGAAGGCGAGCTTCTTTCCAGCTCGCGCCACCATCTGTGGAAACGTCGACGCGCGTGATCTGCCCGCGGCCAGACCACGCTAGGCCGGAGATTTCGTAGAATCCCTTCTCGCGCAGTAGTTGGCCGCCGGACGGAAAAGTGATGACTGACTTTGCTTCCATCACGAAGGTGAACTGGCGCGCAGTGCCGTCGGGCATGAGATCGGTATATTTGGACGTCTCCTCCCGCGTCTGAAACGGTTGGTCGCCGAGTTTGAGGCGGCGCAGCCATTTAACGTGGGAGTTGCCCTCGGATCCCGGAAGGAAGAGACGCAGCGGATAGCCCTGCTCGGGCCGCAGCCGTTCGCCGGTCTGCGCGTAGACCAGCAGCGCATCGTCC
>JBAUGC010000316.1:0-3472 GCA_049679485.1 Xanthobacteraceae bacterium | reverse complement strand
GTGCATTATCCGATCCGCGGCGCGGTCACGTTCAAATCCCCGGTTGGAATCAACGTAGCTTCCGACGCCATCGCCAACCTTGCTTCAGGCGGCGTTACCGGCGGAACGCTCATCATTATTGGCGAGGATTACGGCGAAGGCTCCTCGATCATGCAGGAGCGCTCGCACCCGTTCGCGATGAAATCGCAGGTCTGGCTGCTCGATCCGCGCCCCAATTTGCCAACCATCGTCAAGGCAGTCGAAGACGGCTTTGAACTTTCCGAAGTCTCTCATACGCCGGTCATGCTCGAAGTCCGCATCCGCGCCTGTCACGTTCACGGCCGCTTCATCACCAAGGACAACAAGAAGCCAAGCTTCACGTTACGCGAAGCGCTGGAAAACCCGCGCCGCGATACCGAGCGCGTGGTGCTGCCGCCTGCCTCGTACCTGCATGAGCGCGAGAAAGTCGAGCAGCGCTGGCCGGCCGCCGTGAAGTTCATCAAGGAGCGTAAGCTCAACGAGTTTTTCGGTCCCGAGACCGCCGACGTCGGCATTATCGTCCAAGGCGGGATGTACAATTCGGTCATGCGCTCATTGCAGCAACTCGGCCTCGCGGACGTCTATGGCGAAACATCGGTTCCGATTTATTGCCTGAACGTCACCTACCCGCTGATCGACGACGAGGTGGCCAGCTTCGCGCTGAACAAGAAGGCGATCCTGATCGTCGAGGAAGGCCAGCCGGAATTTATTGAGCAGGCGTTGAACACAATTCTTCGCCGCCGCGACATCCAGACCAAAATCTCCGGCAAGGACGTACTGCCGATGGCCGGCGAATATACCCCGCAGGTCGTCACCAAAGGCGTGAAAAGCTTTCTCGAACTGCACGCCAAAAATCTGCTTGGCAATTCGCCGCCGCCTCCGGACGCTTCCAGCGTTCTCGCCGATCCGAAAGTCAAAGAGCTTGCGAAATCGCTGCCGCCGCGGCCGCCGAGCTTCTGCGTCGGCTGCCCGGAGCGGCCGATCTTCGCCGCGATGAAACTCGTCCAGCAGGAACTTGGCCCGCATCAGATCGCCGGCGACATCGGCTGCCATTTGTTTGCCAGCCTGCCGCCGTTTAACGTCGGCGCCACAACCATGGGTTACGGGCTCGGCCCGGCGTCGTCTTCCGCGTTCAACGTCAAAGCCGGCAAGAAGCCGATCTCGATCATCGGCGATGGCGGTTTTTGGCACAACGGCCTGTCCACCAGCATCGCCAACGCCGTCTACAACAAACAGAACGGCGTCATCATGGTGGTCGACAATTTCTACTCGGCGGCGACCGGCGGCCAGGACATCCCCTCCTCGCGCGCGCTCAATCCGGCGCGCGCGACCAACAACACCATCGTCGATGCGGTAAAGGGCGTCGGCGTCAAATGGGTCCGCCACACCGACCGCACTTACGACGTCGCCTGGATGCGCGAAACACTGCACGACGCGCTGACCTCGAAAGAAGTCGGCCCGAAGGTCATCGTCGCGTCCTCGGAATGCATGCTCAACAAGCAGCGCCGGGTGAAACCGCTGTTCAACAAATCAGTACGCGACGGCGAACGCATGGTGCGCGAGCGCTTTGGCGTCGACGAAGACGTCTGCACCGGCGATCACGCCTGCATCAGGCTCTCGGGCTGTCCATCGCTTTCGGTCAAGCAAACCGACAATCCGCTGAAGGACGATCCGGTTGCTGCGATCGACAACAATTGCGTCGGCTGCGGCAATTGCGGCGAGGTGTCGGAAGCGGCCGTCCTCTGTCCGTCGTTCTACCGCGCCGATATCATTCACAACCCGACTTGGTTCGACCGGTTCATCTCCGGACTGCGCCGCGCTGTCATCGGCTTCCTGCAAGACCGCCGCGAAGCCCGCCGTGTTGTCTTCGCGGATTGACGCAAGGACGCGAGCGTCATGAACGATCTATCGCGAACGCCGACAAGATTTACGACCGAGCGGCCGATCTGCGTCGCGGTTATGGCGTTGGGCGGTCAAGGCGGCGGCGTCCTCTCCGACTGGATCGTGGAGCTGGCCGAATCTCAAGGCTGGCACGCTCAGTCGACTTCGGTTCCGGGCGTCGCCCAGCGCACCGGCGCGACCATTTATTATGTCGAGATGCTGCCGCCGAAAGATGGCCGCGCGCCGATCCTGTCGCTGATGCCGGCGCAAGGCGAAGTCGACGTAGTACTCGCGTCCGAACTGATGGAGGCGGGCCGCTCTATCCTGCGCGGCCTGGTGACGCCGGACCGCACCACCCTGATCGCCTCGACCCACCGCATGTACGCGGTCGCGGAAAAAGAAAAGCCCGGCGACGCCATCGCCGATCCCAGCATTGTCGTGGACGCAGCCGGCGTCGCCGCCAAGCGCACCATTGCTTTCGATATGGAGTCGCTGGCGAACAAGAACAACAGCCACATCTCGGCCTGTCTGTTCGGAACGCTGGCCGCGTCCCGCACCTTGCCGTTCAGCCGCGAGAGCTTCGAAGCCATCATCAAAGCCGGCGGCAGAGGGATCGAGCCTAGCCTCAATGCCTTTCGCGCCGCCTATGACCAAGCCGCGCAGCCGCCAGCCGCAGCGCAGCCGGTTCTCAAAAAATCCGCCAAGCGCTTTTCGCCGTTACCAGCCTCGGCAGAGCGCCCCGACCTCGATAAGCTCTTAGCACGCGTTCGCGCGTTCCCTGAGCCGCTTCACAACATGCTGTTCGCCGGCGTCAAGCAGCTCACCGATTTCCAGGACCCGGCTTACGCGAACGAGTATCTCGATCGCGTCGCGAAAATCTATGAGCTTGACCGCAGCAACGGCGGTGCCGCCAAGTCGTTCGCGCTTAGTGCCGCCGCCGCCAAATATATCGCGATCGCCATGTCGTACGACGACGTGATCCGGGTCGCTGATCTGAAGACCCGCCCTACCCGCTACGACCGCGTACTCCGGGATAACTCCGTCGGCGACGGGCAGATCGTCTACACCACCGAGTACATGCATCCGCGTCTTGAAGAAGTCGCCGGCACCATGCCGGCCGCGCTCGGCCGTTTCCTCGAAGCGCATCCAGCCTGGTTCGGCTGGGCGTTCCGCAAAGGGCGGCGCGTGCGTTCGGGAACGATCCACTGGTTCTTGACGCTCTATGTGCTCTCCGCGCTCAGGCCGATCCGGCGCACGACGTTGCGTCACAAGCGCGAAATGGCGCACGTGGACAAATGGCTGGCGCTTGCTTCCGGGTATGTCGCGCAGAACTACGATCTTGCGGTTGAGATCATTTCCGCGCGCCGCCTGATCAAGGGCTACTCCGACACACATGCGCGCGGCGAATCGAAGTTCGACCGGGTGATCGGCGCGGTGCCGCTCCTTGCCGCTCGCTCCGATGGCGCCGACTGGATGCGGCGACTGCGCGACGCCGCGCTCATGGACGAGAACGGCATCGCGCTCGACGGCGCGCTCAAGACTGTCGCGTCGCTCTAGCCCCGCTGCGGCGATC
>JBAUGC010000315.1:0-4595 GCA_049679485.1 Xanthobacteraceae bacterium | reverse complement strand
CCTTCAGGAGTACCCTCGGCCGAAGGCGTCCTTTATTGAGCGAGATTCGAAAGCGACAGTGTATCTGAAATAGAGACTCATGTCAAGGTCCGGTCTCCGCTGCAGAGACTATACGAAAGTAAGGCTTTGGAATATCGGACAGTATATAATATGTTCTTGATCTGTTCCAGAGAGGCTGTTATGGCGGACTCGACGTCGATTGAATGGACGGACGCCACGTGGAACCCAGTCACGGGCTGCACGAAAATCAGCGCCGGGTGCGACCATTGCTATGCGGAACGGTTCTCGGAGCGATTTCGGGGAACAGCCGGTCACCCCTTCGAAACCGGCTTCGATTTGACCCTGCGACCGGAGCGGCTCCGCCAGCCGTTCAGTTGGCGATCGCCGCGTATGATCTTCGTGAATTCCATGAGCGATCTCTTCCATAAGGAGATCTCGACCAACTTTATCGCACGGGTATTCGATACGATGGAGGCGGCGCCTTGGCACACCTTTCAGGTACTGACCAAGCGATCGTCTTTGATGCGCAACTTTCTGAGAAAGCGCTACGGAACACGTCGCGGACCACAACATATGTGGTTCGGCGTGTCTGTTGAGGACGGTACGAAAACATCGCGTATACGTCACCTTCGCGAAGCCCCAGCTGGCGTGCGATTTCTTTCTATCGAGCCGTTGATCGCTGCTGTAGGACAGCTCGATCTTACCGAAATTGATTGGGTCATTGTGGGCGGAGAGAGTGGCCCAGGCGCACGACCAATGAAAGAGGAATGGGTCTTAGAAATTCGAAACCAGTGCGTCAAAGCGCGCGTACCGTTTTTCTTTAAGCAATGGGGCGGGCGCACACCAAAAACTGGTGGTCGGCTCCTTGAGGGCGAAGAATGGAGCCAATTTCCGGCACCTGCACAGGTTCCAAAACAAGTTGAGTTGCAGGCGGTCATGTGAGTGCATCCGGCAACTTTCAGTTCGACGAGATTGGCCGGTGGTCCGAGCTGAAACTTGAGATCGTCGAGAAATATGGCGCTGCCTACACAACGGCCTTTTCTGGCCGAAGGGGGAGGAACCTAACAAAATATTATATCGATGCGTTCAGCGGCGCGGGAGTTCACTTATCAAAGGAAACCGGGCGGCAGGTCGAAGGGAGCCCAGCGCGCGCTCTTAAAGTGCGTCCGCCGTTTGACCACTTTTATTTCATCGACATGAATCCGGAAAAGACCGCTGATCTCAAGACCCTCTGCGAGGGTCGGAGGGATGTTGATGTCATCACTGATGACGCCACATTTTATCTCACACAAAAGCTCCTACCGAATATTCAGTTTGAAAAATTCAATCGCGCTTTGTGCCTACTTGATCCTTATGGTCTGCATCTCGATTGGGAAGTTATGAAACGAGCTGGTCAGACGCGGGCCGTCGATATGTTCCTCAACTTTCCCGTTATGGACATGAATAGGAATGCGATTTGGAGAAATCCCGAGCGGGCGCCGCTAGACGGGATCGAGCGCATGACTCGATTTTGGGGGGACGAAACGTGGAAGCAGGCCGCGTATGCCGACAGTCCCCAATACGAATTCTTCTCGAACCCCGACCGTGTAAAGCAGGATAACGATGCAATCGTTGCCGCGTTCCGCGAACGCTTGATAAAGGTGGCAGGGTTTAGCTTTGTCCCGGAACCGCTTCCGATGAAAAACCGCAACAACGCCGTGGTGTATTATCTATTCTTAGCGTCTCCGAAGCCTGTGGCAGAAAGGATCATCGAAGGAATCTTTGCAAAATATAGGTAGTCCTAGCAGAAACTTTTCTCGATCTGCCGGACACTGCCGTGGAACTTTTGCATCGCCGCGTCATTTTGCTACGATAGCGTCAGTCCAGAGTTATCGGCACAGAGCCGAACCAAGAAGCCTGGCTCACCTGGACCCTACCAACTTTCTCGAACTGATTTTCGTCAACTCAAACAACTTTGCGAGGCCGGGACGGATTCTCGGCCGCAGATGTGGAGGTTTAGTCACGTCGCGCCCCCGAGCGATCGTGATCGTTGCGGTATTGTTTGCCGGCTTCGTCGCCCTGTTGGGCAACTTCGCCTTTGCCGCGCAGGACCGGTACACGCTGAAACTGGGCAAGCTCGCGTTTGCCGATTTCAAAGGCTATGAAAACTGGAAGAATGTGGCGGCCAGTCAGACCGAAACTTTGTTGAAAGTGATCGTGGCCAATGACGTGATGATGGCGGCATACCGGAAGGGTCTTCCAGCCGACGGCAAGCTTTTTCCTGAGGGGTCCAAGATTGTGAAGATCGAGTTGACCATGAAAAAGAACACGGTAGCCCCCTATTTCGTGATGGTGCCGGACACCCTGAAAGCGGTTGCGACCATCGAAAAAGATTCCAAGAGATTCCCTGATACGCACGGCTGGGCATACGGCAATTTCAGCTATGATGCCGCGTCCGGCACCTTCACCGCTGACGGGAACGACGCTAAATGCGGCTACGCGTGCCATACGACCGTAGCGGCACACGATTACATCTACACAGCCTATCCGAAGCACTGAACGGGATTTGGACCGTCATGGCGAGCGGTTACTAAGACGCGGCGAAAAGTCGAGATGCCGCCGCGCGGACGATGACCCCGGCGCAGATAGCGCAAGCGCAGAAGCCCGCAGGCGAGTGGCGGCGGACCTTGGCTCGATGACGGCTCCCCGCAACTTCTGCAAACGCTGGTGGATTGCTCGCCGAAAATGGACGTGGAATCATAGATTTGTTGAAAGCGGTAACATAATACTTGACAGTATTCTGCGTTCCCGCACTGTTAGAAGCGCCGTTAGAAAAAAACTGTCATGACCGAACCGGGCAGGACCACCAAGGATCCCCGCGACAGCGACGCCTCCACCACAGGCGCCGCTTCGCCGACCGGCAATGCGCCGAGAGGACCGGTCGAGGAAGTCGGCGCTGCGCTTCCGGAAGCCGCTTCGGCCGCGTTCGCCGCGCTGCTCCATCTGATCAGACTCATGGCCGCCGACCTGGTGCTGCATCGGGCTGACGCCGATCTGGAGCGTTTCGAGCAAGCCGTTCGCACCAAGATCGAACAGTTCGTCAGCCCGACCGCGAACCAGAGCGCGCGCGACGCGGGACTAGCTTTTGCGCGGCATCTGATCGAGCAGGTGCTGACGCAATTGCGGGCGCAGGTCGAGATCAAGAAAAGCCTGAGCCTCAAGGCGCAAGCGACACCGGCGGAGAAAGCCGCGCCGCCCACCGCGCAGCCTGATGCTGAACTGCCTAAATTCCTGAACTGACGAGGCGACGGCATCCACCCGACCGTCATGGCCGGACTCGTTCCGGCCATCCACGACTTTTTGCTTTCACGGAAGAATGAAGACGTGGATGCCCGCAACATAGGCGAGCGAAGCGACGCCGTTCTTCGAACGGCTATGTGCGGGCATGACGGCGCGATGCAGATTTGTTTCGCTTAGCCGGCCTTGCGCTGCCGGCCGTTCGACCGCGCCGGTTTGCGCTGCTCTTCGCGCGAGGCTTCGCGCGCCGGCTTTTTCCCGGCAATCGGCAGCAGCATTTCCTTCTGGCCCTCGACCTTCTTGCGGCCCTTCTTGGCCGGCGCCGCGCGCGTCGGGGTCCGGGCGGTTTCCGCCTGTACCGAACGGCGAAGCGCATCCATCAGATTGATGACTTTGCCGCTCGGTTCATGCTTCGGCGCTTCGATCTTCTCGCCCTTGGCCTTTTTCTCGATCAGCTCCTTGAGCGCGTGCTCGTAGTGATCCTCGAATGCCTGCGGCTTGAAATGGCCGGCCTTGGTCTCGACGATGTGGCGGGCCAGATCCATCATGTCCTTGGTCAGCTTGACGTTCGGGATGTCGTCGAAATATTCGCCGGCGTCGCGCACCTCGTAGGGAAAGCGCAGCAGCGTGCCCATCAGGCCCTTACCGCGCGGCGCGATGGCGATAACGTGCTCGCGGCTGGTGAGCACCACGCGGCCGATCGCGACCATCTTCATCTGCTCGATGGCGTTGCGGATGACGACGAAGGCGTCCTCGCCGACCTTGCCGTCGGGCGCGATGTAATAGGGCCGGATGCCGTAGAGCTCGTCGATCTCGTCGCGCGGTACGAACTCGTCGATCTCGATGGTGCGCGTGCTGTCGAGCGCAACCGATTCCAGCTCCTCGTCGGTGATCTCGATGTATTCGCCCTTGGCGACTTCGTAGCCCTTGATGATCTGGTCGGATGGCACTTCCTCGCCGGTCTCGGCGTCAACCTTGCGGTAGCGGATGCGGTGGCCGGTTTCCTTGTTGATCTGGTTGAAGCTGACCTTTTCCCGCTCGGAGGTCGCCGGATAGAGCGCGATCGGGCAGGTCACGAGCGAAAGCCTCAAATAGCCTTTCCAGTATGCGCGGGGGGCCACGGTTAACTCCTGCTGAACACCGAATTGACAACGACATTAATCATACCGCGTTCCCGGCCTGAATCCGAGGCGCGTCGGCATCGGCGTTTACGATTTGTTCCATACGGGGTCGTTTTACGGTAAAGTATTTGCACGCATCGATTCGCCGCCGGGAACCGCGAAATGCCAGCACTTGCTCGTAAGTTCGAACCGCAGCCC
>JBAUGC010000314.1:0-1890 GCA_049679485.1 Xanthobacteraceae bacterium | reverse complement strand
GCACCCGGATCGTTCCTGATAGTCGCGTTCGATCCGCCAGCGCAGCTTGGCGATTTCGACCAGACGATGGAAGGCGACGCCTTCGGGAAGGGTCGAGAGCCGATATTTGGTTGGCTCCCGGCACTGGCTCGAGCGGGGATGGCACCTCTCATCTGTTGGTCCTTCAGCAGCTCGATGTTCAGATAACGCTTGGTCGACCACGCGGTGCCGGCGATGTGGCGCAGCCTGGCCGCAGCGAGGTTTGGTCGGTTCGCGCAGCGACACGCAAGCAAACGCGGCAGGAATCGCCCAGAGAGCATCTACTTCTTGGGCATGACGCTGTATTGCACGTGAAACCAGAAGGGTAACTTCAAGGTTGGGATGCGCACCGAGAAATCTAGGCTAAAGCGCAGCCTCCTGTCGCTGCAAGAGCTGATGCGGCGAATACGGCATTATAAAATCAGTGACCAGGCCGGTGAAATCAACATCGTCCTGCGCGGCCACTATGCCTATTACGGTGTCGCTGGAAATCTCCGGAGTCTCGTAAAAGTCTATCGGGCCGTGGAGCGTTACTGGCGCAAAATGCTGCGCAGCCGCAGCCGGGCCGGCCGCCGCCTCACCTGGGACGCCTTCAACAAAATCAAAGAACGGACACCGTTGCTGAAGCCTAAACTGCGCCTCCCGTACGGGAAGCTGCAGGCGCTTGCAGTGCTGTGAATCAACCGCCGAAGAGCGTGGTGCGGTAAAGCCGCACGCCACGTTCTGTGGGAACCGGGGGTGGGCGACCGCCTCCGGTGACCCGGTGGGCGCGCAGTAATGCGCGTCCCTACCGCGATCATTTGGTTTGGGCTGAGCGGCGCCCGGCACTGGCCGAAGCGGGGATGGCACCTCTCATCTGTTGGTACTTCAGCAGCTCGATGTTCAGATAACGTTTGGTCGACCACGCGGTGCCGGCGATGTGGCGCAGCGTGGCGGCGAGGTTGAGGGCGGATTGGCCGTCGGGGAATGCACCGACGACGCGGGTGCGCCGCCTGATCTCGCGCGGATGCGCTCGAGCGGATTGTTGGTGCGGATCCGCCGCCAGTGCTCCTCGGGGAAGGCGTAGTAGGCCGTAGGCCAGCGTCTCCTCGACTGCAACCACGACAATCCCGGCGTCGTGATGTTCGCACGTACAGCGGTATCGGCGGCATAGCCGGCATCCATCAGCACCACGCCCCGCGGCAGGCAGGCCTTGCACGCCTAGCGCAGCTGCCCGAGCGCAACTGTGGCTTGGTCTTAAAGCTGATCTTCTTGGGCACGCCCGCCTTGCGCCGGCGGCTGCGGTCCTTCGCCCAGTCTTGCGGCAGATACAGCCGATACGCCACCGGCAGGCTGGCGTCGTGATTGGCAACCGATAGCGACACCGCGACCTGACAATTGTCTTGTTTGCCAAGCTAGCCTCAGTATTGCCCGCGCCATCCCAACTAAGTGCCGCCGCTGCTTGGGAAAGCCAGTGTCGTCGATAATCCGGGCTTCGATCGGCCTGTGGCGCTCGACCTCATGCAGCGCCATCTCGCGCACCTTGACCAACACTCTCTCGTCCGACCGCGCCGCATTGCCGACAAAATGCAACAGCGATTGGTGCTGCGCCGCAGTCGCTCAGGTGCCGTCACCGCCGCCATCGGCTCGACGCTCTTGCGCTCGCACGGCAGCATCAGGCCAACGCAATAGTCACGCAGGGGCCCGGCACGACCCGCATGTCCATTCACGCGCACAAGACCCTCGACATACTCCGCAAATCGCGATTCACTGTCGTTCGCTGTTCTGAGACCCATCTCAGCGCTCCCATGCTGAAGTGCGAATCCTCCCAATAACCGGTTCCCAACGGCAATCGCTCACAACTTTCTGACTCAGTAAGACCAGCGGTTAAGG
>JBAUGC010000313.1:0-4729 GCA_049679485.1 Xanthobacteraceae bacterium | reverse complement strand
ACGCCGAACGGCTGGCGAAATTGATCACCATCGAGAACGGCAAGGCGTTGTCGGATTCGCGCGGCGAGGTCGCCTATTCGGCGGAATTCTTCCGCTGGTTCGCCGAAGAGGCGGTGCGCAATATCGGACAAAATTCGGTGGCGCCTTCGACCGGCGCGCGCATCCTGGTGCATCACAAGCCGGCGGGTATCGCGGTGCTGGTGACGCCGTGGAATTTCCCGGCGGCGATGGCGACCCGCAAGATCGGCCCGGCGCTGGCGGCAGGCTGTTCGGTGGTGCTCAAGCCCGCGTCCGATACGCCGCTCACCATGCTCGCGCTGATGCCGATCCTCGAAGAGGCCGGCGTGCCGGCGGGCGTCGTCAACGTCATTCCCTCGCGCTCCTCGGGAAAGGTCGTTGGCGCGATGCTACATGACCCGCGCGTGCGCGTGGTGTCGTTCACCGGCTCGACCGAAGTCGGCCGGAAACTTTTGCACGAAGCCGCCGACAACATCATCAGGCCGGCGATGGAGCTCGGCGGCAACGCACCCTTCATCGTCTTCGACGACGCCGATATCGACGCCGCAATCGACGGCGCCATGATAGCGAAGATGCGCAATATGGGCGAAGCCTGCACCGCGGCCAATCGTTTCTACGTGCACGAAAAGGTGCACGACGAGTTTGCCAAGAAGCTCACCGCCAAGATGGCGGGACTGAAAATGGGTAACGGGCTCGACGACGGCGTGGCGCTGGGACCGCTGGTCAACAAGGAAGGGCGCGACAAGGTCATCGAGCTGGTCGACGACGCGGTGCAGAAAGGCGCCAAAGTGCTGACCGGCGGCAAGGCGCCGGGCGGACCTGGGTTCTTCTATCCGGCGACCGTGCTCTCGAACGTGTCGGACGATGCCAAGATGCTCAACGACGAAATCTTCGGGCCGGTCGCGTCGCTGCAGACCTTCAAATCCGAAGACGAAGTCGTCACCCGCGCCAACGATACCGAGTACGGCCTCGTCGCGTACCTCTATACCAAGGATCTGAGCAAGGGCCTGCGCGTGTCGGAAAAGCTCGATTTCGGCATGATCGGGCTAAACCGCGGCATCGTCTCCGATCCCGCCGCGCCGTTCGGCGGCATGAAGCAGTCCGGCCTCGGCCGCGAAGGCGCTCACGAAGGACTGATGGAGTTTTTGGAGACGCAGTACGTGTCGGTGACGTGGTAGTGCAGCAAATGGACGTTTATTCCCTGTCATGAACATCCTGATGCCGCAACTCGGCGAAACCGTAGCCGAGGGCAAGATCACCAAGTGGTTCAAGTCGGCCGGCGACGCGGTGGCGCCGGGCGACAATCTGTTCGAGATCGAAACTGACAAGGTATCGATGGAAGTGCCGGCGACCGAAGCCGGCGTGTTGAGTGAAATCCGGGTTCCGGAAGGCGAAATTGCGCCGGTCGGCGCCGTGGTCGGCATTATCGGCGACGCAGGCGCCGGCGTCTCAACCGCGCCGAAGTCTGCACCTGCGGCAGCGCAAGCACCAAAGACGCCGGCAGCGCCCGTTGCGGCGGCACCGGCACCAGATCGAAGCCCACCGCCTGCCGCAGCACCACAGCAGCCAATCAAGCTCGATCCGTTTTTCGAGGTGCGCACGCCTGCGCGCAATTTCGGACCGGCGCGACTGTCGGGCGGAGTAACAATCACGCCACTGGCACGGCGACTCGCAAGCGAAGCGGGCATCGATCTGTCACGTTTGCTCGGCTCCGGCGCGCATGGCCGGATCATGGCCCGCGACGTGGAAAGCGCACCGCTACCGGTCGCGCGTGGCGCGGTCGCCGAAGGGCTGAGCGCCGATCAGGTCAAGGCGCTCTACGATCCGGCGAGCTACCAGGAGATTCCGCTCGACGGGATGCGCAAGACCATCGCCGCGCGGCTGGCGCAGGCGAAGCAGACCATCCCGCACTTCTATCTGACCACGGACATTACCATCGATCGCCTGATCGCGGTGCGCGAAGAGGCCAATGCCGCAGCGCCTAAGGATCGCGACGGCAATCCGGCGTTCAAGCTCTCGCTCAACGACTTTATCATCCGTGCGCTGGCGCTGGCACTGCAACGCGTACCAGCCGCGAATGCGGCCTGGGCGGGCGACCGCATCCTGCGCTTTGCGCATTCCGATGTCGGGGTTGCCGTAGCACTCGATGGCGGGCTGATCGCGCCGATCATCCGCAGTGCCGAAACCAAATCGCTCAGCGCCATCTCCGCCGAAATGAAGGATCTTGCAGCGCGCGCCCGCGACAAGAAGCTGAAGCCCGCCGACTATCAAGGCGGCGCGTCGGCGATCTCCAATCTCGGCATGTACGGCGTGCGTGAGTTTTCCGCGATCATCAATCCGCCGCAGGCCACCATCCTCGCCATCGGCGCGGCACGCCGGCAGGCGGTCGAACAGCCCGACGGCGGCGTTGCCTTCGCCAGCATGCTCACGGCGACGCTGTCCTGCGACCATCGCGTCGTCGACGGCGCGCTCGGCGCCGAGCTTCTGGCGATGATCAAGGCGCTGATCGAGACGCCGGTGACCATGCTGGTCTAGCGCCGCGATTGCGTCCTAACCTTTGAGGCAAGCGTGTCTTATTCGCCCTCTGCAGCGCCGTTCGCTGTCCTGTGGCTGGCATGGCTAGCCTACTGGATTATCGCCGCACGGAACGTGAAGGCCACGCGGCGTCGTGAACCCTATGCATCGCGCCTCGGGCACGCCGTGCTCAGCATCCTGGCTGCCGCGCTTTTGGCTTTTAACCGGCAGCCGTTCGAATGGCTCGACGCCCGCTTTCTTCCGGAAACAATGGTGGTGTACTGGCTCGGGCTGTTCATGGTCGCGGTCGGGCTCGCCTTTGCGGTATGGGCGCGCGTCCATCTCGGACGGAACTGGAGCGGCCGGGTCACCGTCAAAGAAGACCACGAGCTCATTCGCACCGGCCCTTACAGCATTGTCCGTCATCCGATCTATACCGGCATGCTCTTTGCAATTCTGGGAACAGCCATCGCCTTCGGCGAATGGCGCGGCCTGATTGCCTTCGGATTGCTGACCGCCTCACTGGTTCTGAAACTGAAAATGGAAGAGCGTTTTATGGGTGAGACATTTGGCGACCAATACGCACGCTATCGCGGCGAGGTGCCTGCCTTGATCCCCTTCATTGCTTGATTGCGCTGCATCGAGACGCTGAAGTTTGAGGAGATATTTTTGCCACAACCAAGACCCGAGGTGCTGCTGATTGGGCCGGTGCGGCCGGTCATCACGAAAGGTCTCGGCGACTTCACCCTGCATGGCCTTCCCGCGACGCCGAACCGTGACGCGTTCTTTGCCTCTGTCGCCAATGTGCGAGCCATGGCCGTGAGCGCGCCAGTAGAGTCTATCGACGAGGCGCTATTGTCACGTTTGCCTAACCTTCAGATCATTTCCAGTTTCGGCGTCGGCTACGACCACATCGATGCGACCGCTGCGGCGCGGCGCGGCATCGTGGTGACCCATACGCCCGATGTGCTGACCGAAGAGGTCGCCGATACGGCAATCGGTCTCCTGCTCTGCACCGTGCGCGAATTGCCGCAGGCCGAGCGTTATGTCCGTGCCGGCAAATGGCCAGCCGGCAATTATCCGCTCAGCCGCGCGACTTTGCGCAATCGCACTGTCGGCCTGGTCGGAATGGGCCGCATCGGAATGGCCATTGCACGCCGGCTTGATGCATTCGGGCTGCCCGTCGTCTACCACACCCGGCGGGCGCGGCCGGAGCTCGCCTACCGTCACTACCCGAAGCTCATCGACATGGCGCGCGACGTCGATACCCTCATTGTCATTGTGCCCGGCGGCGGAGCGACCAAAAACATGATTGATGCGCAAGTGCTGGAAGCGCTCGGCCGCGACGGCATTCTGATCAACGTCGCCCGCGGCTCGGTGATCGACGAGCCTGCTTTGATCGCCGCGCTGCGTGAGCGCAAGATCATGGCCGCCGGACTGGACGTCTTTGTCGACGAGCCACAGGTGCCGGAGCAATTGTTGACCATGGAGAACGTGGTGCTGTTCCCGCATCTCGGCTCAGCGTCGGTTTTCACCCGCGAGAAGATGGACCAGCTTCTGGTCGACAACATCCTGGCGTGGGCAGACGACAGGCCGCCGCTCACTCCGGTTCCGGAGACGGCATGGCGATCGTGGTAGGCTTAGCGCCTGCTTACTCCGCGGCGATGCGCACTTCCGGCGCGGCGGCGCGGACGTCGGCTTCGACGTGGTCCTCAAACTGGACGAAGTTCTTCTGGAACATATCGACCAGCTTGCGCGCGGTCTGGTCGAACTCGAGTTTGTTCTGCCAGGTCTTCTGCGGATAGAGCAGATGCGGCTCGACCCCGGTCAACTGCGTCGGCACCGAAAAGCCGAAATAGGGGTCGGTGCGGAATTTGGCGGTCTTGAGCGAACCGTTCAGCGCCGCAGTGAGCAGCGTCCGCGTCACCTTGATCGGCATGCGCCGGCCAACGCCGTAGATGCCGCCGGTCCAGCCGGTATTCACCAGCCAGCAATCGACCTCGTGCGCGCTGATCAATTCGCGCAAGAGGTTCCCGTAGACGGAAGGGTGGCGCGGCAGGAACGGCGCCCCGAAGCAAGTGGAGAATTCCGGCTGCACGCCGACGAGGCCCTTTTCGGTGCCCGCGACCTTGGCGGTATAGCCGGACAGAAAGTGATACATCGCCTGCGCCGGCGTCAGCTTGGCGATCGGCGGCAT
>JBAUGC010000312.1:0-9242 GCA_049679485.1 Xanthobacteraceae bacterium | reverse complement strand
GCGCAGGCAATCGTCCGGCCGGGCACCCAGCCGGACGATGCCCGCGGCTGTCAGGCCTTGGTGATGGTATTGGCCAGAATCCAGCCGTTCTTGTAGTGCACGAAGTTGATGTCCTTCTTGCGCACCACCGTGATCACGCTTTGCAGAAGCGGAATGATCGCGCCATATTCCACCGACTTCTTGTTCATCTCCTTGTAAGCGGCAATGCGCTTGTCATAGTCGGCAATGGCAAACAGAGCCGCCACCTCATCGCCGATTTCTTTTTCCTTCCAGGCCGAGAACGGCAGATGCGGATTGAGCAGATAGCCGGTGAACATTTCCGGATCGCCGGTGGCGTTGTCCCAGCTGTAGAGCGTCGCCTCAGGGAGCTTGTTGCCGCGGTTGAGCTCGAAATACTTCGCGTACTCGACGATCTCGATATCGGCATCGATGCCGACTTTCTTCCACATCTGAACGATCGCCCGGGCGATATCGTAGTCGCTTGGAAACTGCCCGTTGGTGGTGGCGAGCTTGATCTTCGCCGGCTTGGCGGTGCTGTATCCCGAAGCGGCCAGGAGCTTCTTTGCCATCTCGGGATCGAAGGCAAACGTGTAGCCTTCGACGTAGCCCGGCGTGTCCGGCGGCGCGACCACCGACAGCGGCACCGCGGCCCCGCCGTAGAAGGCCTTGGAGAGTGCGGCTTTGTCGATGGCATGATGGGCCGCGAGCCGCACATTCTTGTCGGCAAAGCCGAGATCGCCGCGGGTCTGAATAATGATGACGCGTTCGATCGGGTCAAGTTCGGCTTTGAAATTCGGGTCTTTCATGAAACGGTCGGCTTCGCGCACCGGCACGTTCAACGTGAGATCGACTTGGCCGGACTGGATCGCGGCGACGCGGGCGGAGGGGTCCTTGATGATCTCGAACGTCACGTTCTTCATTTTTGGCTTTGGGCCCCAATAGGCGTCGTTGCGCTCAAGCACGACGCGGCTGTTGAGCTCGTAGTCGACCAGCTTGTAGGGACCGGTACCGATCGGCGCCTTGACGAAACCGTCCTGGCCGACTTTTTCCATGTAGGCCTTCGGCACCACGTAGCTGCACAGGAACGCCAGCCAGATCGCCGAAGTGGCAAAGGGAAGCTTGAAGTGCATCACGGCCTGGGTCGGCGACGGCATGTCGACGTCGGTCACAAAGCCCCAGATGTTGGCGACATCGATCTTGTGCCCGGCCTTGACCCGATCGAAGAATGAATACTTGAAATCCGCCGCGGTCATTTTCGAGCCGTCGTGGAATGTGACGTCATCGCGGAAATCGAGTGTGAGCGAGAGCGCGTCCGGCGCGAGTTTCCAGGTCTTGACCAGTTTCGGGATCAGCTTCAGGTCCGGCGCCTGATCGAGCGGCTGATCGAACACCAGTTTGTAGATCGGCTGGGTGTCGGGGACCGTGCGCTGCTCCGGGTCCCATGACGGAACATCGGTCGGCCAGCCGATCGTAACCTTGTCCATGTCGGCGGCGAGCACGGTAGCAGAGCGCAGGAACGCCGGCGCTCCGATCGCTCCAATGCCGAGGGCCTGACACAGGGCCCGACGCGATACTTCAATCATGGCAATCTCCTTCGATCTCAGGGGTAAAATTGCAGGCACGCGGCGAACGCTCGCGCCTTCGCCGACAAGGAATGGTCACGCGCCTCGGCACCGGTGATCCCCTCGTGCGTCAAGTGTACTTCCAGTTCCGTGGCGGCGCGAGAGTGTAATGGCTTGGCGGCGCGGCGAGCAGCGGCGGCCCGTCCACTGAGCACACAGATCCTCAGGCCGGGGCGATTATCGCATCGCGCGGGCGCGCTGGGCTTACGGCAATCGGAACGGGCCGAGTCGCATGACTATGATCGTGGTGCCGGTGTAATCCCGCCGCATCAACCGAGCGTTTCAGCTCAACCGGGCGGCCGTGTGGGGTGTGCAGATAAGCGTCACGCCACTCCTCTTTGCGTTGCGCAATTTCTGCAACCGACGCGAGACCTTTGCGCGCGACGAGTTTTTCGAGGGCCAGCAGCCAGCGCCGATAGTAGGCCGCCTCGACGCTTTCTCCGCTTTCAGCCGGAATATCGCGAAGTGTGGCGGCGAACAGCTCTGTCCATTCGCTCCAGCTAACGGCCCCTTGCCGATTGAGCGCCACTACAAGCGAAAAAGCCTCGGCGTGCCAGGGCTCGAGAAACACCGCCCCGGCTGCATGGCCGGGCAGGTCAGAAAGCTTTGGCGTCTCGGATCCGTTCATATTGCGGGCTACGCACCTGCATCGAGATAGTCGTCGAACAAGTCGATCTGCAGCGTATCTCGCGCCGACGCTTGCGGGCCCCAAAGGTCCCGCGCCGAGAAACGAACGCCGTAGACGTGCTGCGAGTGAGGACCGAGGCCTGCCGCGTTCGTGTCGGGGAGAGCGAAAATTCCGTGGTCGACGACGACGGTCCCGTGCTTGCCGCGGACGTAGCGCGGCAACCGAGTATGACCGCGCGGATTTATATTCCGGGCGATCACTACATCGCCCGCCCGGAAACGTGCCGGTGCGCCGTCCGCGCTTCGCGACGTTCCGCCCTGCTCAAGGATCACGCGGGCGATGTCCTGCGTCACCGGCGGCGCGGTGTTGGGAGCCGGGGTTGCCGAGCGGCCGTCGGCAAGCTCTTTGGCGCTGATCACGCCTTTCTCTCGAAGCAGCGCCTCGGTGCTGTACAGCCACCGCTCGTAGTAGACGCTTTTCAGATAAGTGACCGGATCGACGTCTTCGGTGACGCGCCGAATTTCGTCGACGTTGAAGAGACCGGCGCCAAGCGCAGAGAAAGTGATGCCAAGGATGCGGCGCTCCCATTCGTGGTGGAAGAGTCCGGCGTCATCGCTGCGGTCTACCGGCCCGAAGCCGTGCATACCGCCCATATCGGCAATGCCGTTCATTCTATTGCCTCTCCGTTGCAGCGAAGATCACGCCGGCACCTGCGGCACGGCCGTGCCGATCATCGAGTCGCGGGTAACCAGTTCTGCAAGCTTGTCCTCACTCCAGCCGTCCGTTCTGGCCGGCCGCATCGGCAGGACGAGATAGCGAATTTCGGCGTTGCTGTCGTAGACCCGCACCTCGACCTCATCGGGGACCATCAGGCCGAATTCGGCGAGCACACTGCGCGGCTCGATCACGATCCGTGAACGATAGGCTGGCGATTTGTACCAGGTCGGCGGCAGCCCAAGGGTCGGCCACGGGTAACAAGAGCAAAGCGTGCAGGTCACGACATTATGCACCGTCGGCGTGTTCTCGACGACCACCATTTCCTCGCCCTGCAATCCGCCGAAGGAAAGCTCGGCGATCGCCGCCGTGCCGTTGGCGAGGAGACGTTGTTTGTAGGCCGGATCGATCCAGGCACGAGCCACGACTTTGGCACCGTTGCGCGGGCCAACGCGGTGTTCGTAATAATCCGCAAAAGCTCCGACCACGTCAGGGTCGATAACTGCCTTCTCAACCAGCAGCGACTCCAGCGCCTTCACCCGCAAAGCGGGATCGGACGGCGGCTCGGTATGATCGTGGTCGGCCATGACAAACACTCTTTCATTGGACACGTAACTCGTCGCGGCTCCGGCGATCGAGAGCGGAGGCGCGAGGCCGATTGAAAATCTAGCCCATGCGACGATTTTGCAAAGTGGAATCTCGCCGGAGCGCGTGGATGTTGGCGCAAACATTGCACTGCAGCTTCGGTCCCGGTACTCCTTTCCTCGTCCTACTGGCCGTCTGAGTGAAATGATCGGAATTGTTGGCAAGCTGATCGCGCGCCGCCTCCTCACGGCCGTACCCATACTGCTGGCGGTGTCGGTGCTGTTGTTCTGTGTGCTGCGCGCGCTGCCCGTGGACCCCGCGGCGATGTCGCTGCCGCCGACCGCCACACTTGAAGAAATCGAGGCCAAGCGACACGAAATGGGCCTCGATCGCCCGCTGCCGGAGCAATACGTGATCTGGCTCACAGACGCTCTGCACGGCGACTTCGGCCGCTCCATCCAATTTCGCCGCGATTCCGGATCGCTGGTTGCAACGGCGCTGCCGGCAACCATCCAGCTCGCCGTGGCGGCCATGGTCATCGCGGCTATCTTGGGCATTGGCGGCGGGCTCCTGATGTTTCGCGTCCGCGGTACGGTGCTCGAACCGCTGACCGACCTGGTCTCGATCCTGCTCCTCTCGATCCCCGAGTTTCTGTGGGGACTTATTCTGCTGTTCGTGTTCGGCGTGATGCTGCACCTTTTACCGTTCACCGGACAGGTTGCGCCGGACCTTCCGGCGCCGCGCATCACCGGATTTCTCTTGATCGACTCTTTGCTGTCGGGCCGCTTGGACATTTTCTGGAGCGCGTGTCAGCACCTCATTCTTCCCGCCGTGGCACTCGGCCTTGCGTTCTCGCCGACCATCATGCGCGTTCTCCGATCCAGTTTGTTCGACGTTTATCATGAAGACTACATCCAGCAGGCGCGGCTTCGCGGGCTGTCCGAGGGCCACATCCTCATCAAACATGCATTCAAGAACGCGTCGCTGCCGACACTTACGTTGACCGGCGTTCAGTTCGGGATTCTGTTCAGCGGCACACTGTTGGTCGAAGTCATCTATTCTTATCCCGGCATGGGCAACCTGATGGTGGACGCGGTGCGCAACGCCGATCTACCGCTGATCCAGACCATCGGACTCACGTATTGCATCGTCGTGCTGATGATCAACACCATCGTCGACGGCCTCTATGTCGTACTCAATCCGAAGCTCCGGGTGCGCTGATGCCGAGCGCCCTCTCCCGTTCGCTTCGTTCGCCTCGGGTGCTGATTGCGCTCAGTATGATCCTTTGCATCCTTCTCTGTGCAATCTTTGCCGGCCGCATCGCGCCTAATGATCCGTCGGACCAGAATCTGCTCGCGATCCTGGCGCCGCCGGCGTGGATCACTGGCGGCGATCCGGCGTATCCGCTCGGTACCGACAGCCTCGGTCGCTGCGTGCTCTCGCGCTTGATCTATGGTGCCCGCACCGCGATGCTGGTTGCCTTCTTCGCTTCGCTCGGCGCGATGCTCATCGGATCGATCCTCGCGCACATCGCCGGATATTTCGGCGGCGCTACCGATTGGATCATCGGCCGCCTCGTCGATATCTGGATGTCGTTTCCTCCGGTCATTCTCTCGCTCATTCTCATGGTGGGGCTGGGTGTCGGGCTCGACCGCGTCATTCTTGCCATCATTCTGGTGGATTGGACGCGCTTCTGCCGTGTCTTGCGCAGCGAAGTGCTGATCGTCACCCGGCATGATTATGTCTCTGCCGCGCGCCTACTCGGCTTCACCCACTGGCAGACGGTCGCGAAAGAGGTGCTGCCGGCAACGCTGCCGCTTTTGATCACACTGGTCAGCCTCGAAATGGCGATTGCCGTTATCGTCGAAGCAATCCTTTCGTTTGTTGGATTGGGAGTCGGCGCCGATCAGGCCGCGTGGGGGCAGATGATCGCCGACGCGCGGCAATACGTCTATCAGTCGCCGTGGAATCTGCTGCTGCCAGCGATTGCGATCTTTTTGACGGTCGCGGCTTTCAATCTACTGGGTGACGGACTGCGGCGCACGCTCGATGTGCGGCTTGCGGAAAGCGGGCGGTAATGACCGTGTTTGCTTTGCAGGCGAAGGACATCGTGGTCAGCGCGCAGATCGATGGCAACGTCGTGCCGGCAATCCGCGGACTTTCTTTCGACCTGCCGCCAAGCAAGATTCTCGGCCTTGTCGGCGAGTCCGGCGCCGGCAAATCGATGATCGGGCGTGCCATTGCCCAGCTTCTCCCGCCGGGTTTTGAGATCACCGCCGGATCGCTCCTGTTCGAAGGCCAAGACCTTTTGCAAATGCCGCCGGCCCGCCGCCGCGCCCTGCTCGGCCGCGCGATCGCGTTCATTCCCCAGCAACCGATGACCGCGCTCAATCCGGTGATGACGATCGGCGCGCAATTCGATGAGCACCTGGCGCGGCTCGGCGAGGAACGCCGCGAAAAACGCCGCGAACGCGCGATCGCCGCTCTCGCCGCGGCGAGGCTGCCGCAAGCCGGCGATTTGCTGCGGCAATATCCGCATCAACTATCGGGCGGCATGTGTCAGCGCGTGCTGATTGCTTTTGCGTTTTCAAGCAATCCGCGTCTGGTGATCGCCGACGAGCCGACGACCGCGCTCGATGTCACCATTCATCCGCAAATCCTCCGGCTCGTTGCCGAGATGCAGCGGGAGCATGCCACCGCGGTCATTTTCATCACCCACGACCTGCGGCTCGCCGCCCAACTGTGCGATGAGGTGGTGGTGATGTATGCCGGCCGCGCCATTGAGAGCGGCCCGGCGCGGTCGATCCTGTCAAAGCCGGCACACCCCTATACGCGCTGTTTGCAGCTGGCCAACCCGTCGCTGCGGGAAGAGCGGCAGGCGCTCTACGTGATGCCGGACCAGATGCCAAGTTTGCGCCAGCTCAAAGGGATAACAGGGTGTCATTTCGCGCCGCGCTGTCCACTGGTCACCGCAGAATGCCGCAAAGCTGAGCCGCCGAATGTGGTGGTCGTGGCCGGGCATAACGTCGCCTGCATTCACGCCGCCGGTGTACCGAACATCGGGACGACAGAAGAAGCGCCGATAGCCCCGAAAACGTCCGCCCGCATCGTCCTGCAGGTCGAAAAACTGCAGAAGCACTACAGCGTTGGCGGCGGGCTGTTCGGCGGCGCGCAAAAGTTCGAGGCGGTGAAGGAAGCGTCCTTCAGCATCGCCGAAAACGAGTTCGTCGCACTCGTGGGCCAAAGCGGCAGCGGCAAGAGCACCATCGCCAAGCTGCTCGTCGGGCTCGAGCAGCCGACTGGCGGACAGATTTTGCTCAATGGCGACGACCTTATCGATCGCTCGGAACGCACCCGGGCGCGCCGCGCCGTGCGGCTGCAAATGGTGTTCCAGGATCCGCAATCCGCGCTCAATCCGCGGCGGCGCATCGCCAGCATTGTCACGCAAGCGATGGAGGCCGGCAGCCGGCATGCCAGCTGGGACAAGCGCCTGGCACGGACCAGGGAACTCCTGGCCGAGGTTGGTCTATCGACCGACATCGGCCCGCGATTGCCCGGCCAATTGTCGGGCGGTCAGCGCCAGCGCGTCAACATCGCGCGTGCGTTGTGCAACATTCCGACGATTCTCGTCGCCGATGAGATCGTTTCCGGGCTCGACGTTTCGATCCAGGCGCAGCTTCTGGCGTTGCTGGCGCGACTGCGCGCGGAACTCGGATTCGGCATGCTGTTTATCTCGCACGATCTTTCGGTTGTCCGTCATCTGTGTTCCCGCGTTCTGGTGATGTATCGCGGTGAAATCGTCGAACAGGGCCCAACCGACGCGGTATTCTCAAACCCGCAGCATCCGCATACCCGCGCGCTGGTTTCGTCGGTGCCACCGGACGATCCGTTAGCGCCCTGGCCCGCACTGAGCCCGGTATCAGCGAACGGCGGCGAACCGGTTTCAGTGTGATGTTTGGAGGCATGTATGCCGGCGACGAATGAAGTTCTTGCGGTCGAATTCGATCGTTGCGGCGGTCCCGAGGTGCTGCAGCTTCGCCGCATCGCGCCGCCGCAGCCGGCGCCGGACGAAGTTTTGATCGCGGTCCGCGCCGCAAGCATGAACCCGGTCGACTGGAAAGTGCGCTCGGGCATGCTGCAAAAGTTTTTCCCGGTAACGTTTCCGGCAGTCACCGGGCGCGATGGCGCGGGCGAGGTGATCGCTGTGGGCAGCGGCGCCGACGCATCGCTCCTTGGCACGCGGGTCTGCTTTCTGGCGTCGCGCGGCGTCGGCACGTGGAGTCAGAAGATCGCCTTGCCGGCATCGTTGGCGGTGCCGTTTCCCGCAACGGTTTCTTATAAGAACGCGGCCGCTTTGCCGCTCGCGGGCATCAGTGCCTGGATCGGTATGGTGCAGACGGGAAACGTCAAAGCGGGAATGCGGGTTTTGATTCACGCCGCCGCCGGCGGGGTCGGCGGCATGGCCGTACAGATCGCGCGCTTGCGCGGCGCGACAGTGATCGCGACCTGCTCCGAGCGCAACGCCGATTTCGTCCGTGCACTCGGAGCACAGGAGCTCATCGCCTACGACAAGACGGTGCTCGAGGATCACGCACGCGACGTCGATCTCGTCTTCGACGTTATCGGCGGCGACGTGCACCGCCGCAGTTATCAGACCCTCAAGCGCGGCGGCATGATCGTCGCTCTTGCGGCGGCCCCAATCGAGGACCAAAGCGCGCGCTATGGCGTGAAACTCGCGGTGCCACAGGTCCTGTCGGACCCGGCCGCACTCGCCGAAATCGTCGCGCTTGTTGCCGCCGGAAAGCTCAAACCGTCCGTCGAGCAGGTGCTGCCGCTCTCGGATTTTGCCAAAGCGCATCAAATGTCGGAGACCGGCCACGCCCGCGGCAAAACGGTGCTGACGCTAACCAACTAGTTCGTTCGCGTACCCGCTTCGCGGCATAGCAATGGAAGCTCATTCGGTCTCAAGGTCGAGACGCCTGTTGTGATTGTTGGTCCTTGGTTGCCTGATGTCCGCCGCGCGTTTGCCCGCGGGTGAAGTCAAGCGGACATCGGCCGATCGTTGCTGGAGGTCGGGTAATGACGCAAGAGGAAATAAATGAGCTTCCTCAGTCTGGGCGCTCGTCTGCCAATCCGCTCGATAGTTTCCCGGCCTTCGACTACACTGCCGCACATCGGCTGGGACCATTCGGGTGATGGCCGCTCGGCCTAGCTGGCCCTTCCGAGTGCGATGCTGCCACCGCCAAGACACCTGTCCCACCACGCTTCGCTTAGAAACCGAGCCAGGGAGGAAAGTATCCATGTATTTCACCGATGACTCGCTGTTACCCGAAAATCAGGCGCCGCTGATGATCACTGCCGCGCCCTATGGACCGATGTGGATGCCGGGTGACTGTACCCCGGAACAGCGACTCCCCGTCACTTGGGAGGAGCAAACGCAGATCGCGGTGGATTGCTATAACGCGGGCGCGACCGTTCTCCACATCCATGTGCGCGATCCCAAGACCGGCCACATCTCCAAGAACTTGAGGGAATATGGCGAGCAAATCGCGCGGCTGCGCAAGGCTGTGCCAAAGATGATCCTGCAAGTCGGCGGTTCGATCTCATTCGCACCGGAGCCCGGCGAAGAGGCGAAGTTTCAGAGTTATGACTCCCGCCACAAGCTCGCCGAGATCGACCCCAAGCCGGACCAA
>JBAUGC010000311.1:0-4871 GCA_049679485.1 Xanthobacteraceae bacterium | reverse complement strand
GCGGCGACGACGTCTCCCTCATGCGCGCTGCGTATCGGGTTCCATCCAGTCGTCGCAACTCGGTCATCGCTCCACGGACGCTATCGCAAATCTCAATCGACAGCAGGACGCGATCTTCGCACCCAGTGTCGTCGAGGCCGCGTGCCTGCACAACAAGGTCAGACTCAAATCCCGAAGCCTGGTCTTCGCCCGATGCGTGTATGGTGATAGACAAAAAGTCCCGGCCATGACTGGCCAGTTCGGAGCGAAGTTGCGTTGCGACCGTCGCCGATAGTTCATGTGCGTGAGGAAACAATACCGCAAAGTCGCGCCTGATCTTCCAATGCCCGCCATATCCGAGTGTGCCGAGAAGATCGCCAGCCGATCGCTCGAATAACTCGTGATGGTCCTTGTGAAAGTCGATCAGATAATCGCCGATCTGGCCTCGCCTGAATGTGAGCGCATCCCGGCTGAAGACGCGATCGCGGTAGTTGCCGGGCCGGCCGGGCGCATGGAGCGCGAGTTGCAGTTCCCAGATTGTCTGCAGCTGGCGTCCAACATCGCCGCCCCCTTCGGCACCGATGATGTCCTCGTACCGCATGCGCCAAACGTTTGGAAATGTGTCGGAGCACCAGGTGAGGTATGGTGCTAACAGCTCTCCAATACCGCCGTTCAGGTTCAGATACCTGTTGAGATAGATTGGTATCGGATACTCGCCGGCAAGAACCCGGCTCACACGCTCGGCTGCCGGCATTTCGCGGAACAGGGAAGTCGTGATGTGATAGTCGGTCTGCGCAGCGAGGTAATAGGCAAGCGACACGGCCACGTCACGCGGATCGCGGACGATGAAGACTGTGACGGAGCGCGACAGCGATTGGATGAATTGCGGAAATCTTTGATAGGGGGAAGACAGACACGAGATTGGCATGTGCTGAAGATTATAGAACACGCCATCGGCGAGGGACGCATCGAAATCCGGCAGATCCAGACTTGGGGGCTCGGCGTAGCCGAAGGCCTTGAGGCACTCGAAAACGATGTGGGTTCCTGATTTTGGAACGCTCTGCACGAACACTGGCCGTGACTTGAAATAGTGTGATGTTTTGGGGGCCCATACAAAGGCACTGCGCAGATTCCCCAGGCGCGTCAGCGACCTGGATAACTTCGCCGGATCACTGATCGCGCAGAACAACCCGTCTCGACCTTGAGCGGCCGCAGCAGCGTCCGAACAATCGCTAATCGCCGGGGCCGGGAGGTTGTGCCGTGCGAATTCGGCGATCAACAGCTGGGCAATGTCGGTGTCTGCCCAATCGGTGCAAATCGCTGCCGAGCGGCGGCCCTGGCTCTTGAACAGATCGATTATTTCGCCGATGGCTTCCGTTTCAAGTCTGGTAAACACCAGCTGATTTTCGGAGATGTCACCTGCTTCGAATGGATGTGCGCTTTCACGTAAATTCGGCGGTACGGGCCGCAAGTAAGTGGGGCGGCCGGGCGTCGTGGTATCAAAATTGAGCGCACGGATTGACAATGAGCTCACTATTCCATCTCCCGATCATGCAGGTCCCCCACTTCTAAGCTTACTTTCGCCCGGTCGCCGTTTGGGCTCTACCGTCAGTCTTCAGCGTCTTTGCGACCGCCTCGTGACGCCCATTTCGTCCCGCGAATCACTGCCTTATTGAAGCAGAGCGAGACTCGCTCCGGAATCCTTAATGGCGCATTAAGAATCGTTACCATTCCGTTGCGGGTATGCTCCGGGGTGCGGCTGTGGCATATGCGTACTCACTTAGGGCCGGCCGCCATAATGCCGAAGCTTCTCTACATCGTTGCGGAAGACTGGTTCTTTGTTTCGCACTTTCTGCCGATGGCAAGAGCCGCGCGAGAGTGCGGATTTGAGGTCGCCATCGCGACGAGGGTTCGGCGTGAGGCTGAACGGCTTAACGCCGAAGGGTTTCGCGTGATTGCCGTCGAGGTGGAGCGCGGCAGCCTCAGCGTGGCGCGATTGCTGGCCGAATTCACCCAGACGCGGCGGATCGTTCGCGCCGAAAGTCCTGACATCGTGCATTGCATAGCGCTGCGATCAATCGTCATCGGAGGTCTTGCCGCAAGACTTGGAGGCGCGAAGGCGCTGGTGCTGGCTCCGACCGGACTAGGCCACTTGTGGTTTGATCGGGGTCTCGCCACGGGCCTTCTCCGCGCCGGCGTGCGCATGCTGATCGGTTCCTGGCTTAACGGTCAGCGCACCCGATACCTGTTCGAGAACGAAGACGACGCACGTGCGCTCGGACTTAATCCTACAGGCTCCGATGTCACGCTGGTCGGGGGAGCCGGCGTCGACCCCGCGCAATTCGCGGTGACCGCCGAGCCGCCGGCTCCGCCGGTAAAGATCGCCGTCGTGGCCCGAATGATCCGGCCGAAAGGCATCGCGGAGGCGGTCGAAGCGGTCACGCGCGCTCGCCGCTTAGGTTCGCCAGTTGAACTCAGCCTGTTCGGGCGTCCGGATCCGTCGAACCCGTTGTCGATACCGGAAGAGACATTGCGCCGATGGTCGGCGCAGCCCGGGATCGCCTGGTATGGACATTCCGCCGATATCGCCAAAGTTTGGGGGGACCATCACATTGCTCTGTTTTTGTCGAGCTATCCAGAAGGCTTGCCGCGCACGCTCGTGGAGGCGGCCGCCGCCGGCCGTCCGATCGTGACAGCGGATGCACCCGGTTGCCGGGAAGTGGTTCGCGATGGCATTGAGGGCTTGCTGGTTCCGCCAGGCGACGTCGAGGCGGCGGCGCAGGCGCTGGTTAGATTGGCGAGCGATCCGGCGCTGCGCGCCCGTATGGGTGCCGCTGCCAACGCACGATTTTATGAGCGGTTCACCGAAGCTGCGGTACAACAGACGGTGAAGACGCTCTACCGCTCGTTGGTCCATTTTTCGGATTGATTGCCATGCCCGAGGCAGTTCTGGTGACCGGAGCCGCCGGCTTTATTGGCTTTCACGTGGCACGGCGGCTGCTCCAAGATGGGCACAGTGTCGTCGGTCTAGACAATCTCAACGCCTACTACGATCCCGGTTTGAAAGACGCGCGCCGGGCGGTGCTCGCCACGCACGACGGTTTTCGTTTCGTCGAGGGCGATATCGCCGATCGGCATGCGGTCGCCGCGCTGTTCGCCGAGTACCGCTTTCCCCACGTGGTTCATCTGGCCGCGCAGGCCGGCGTGCGCTACTCGCTGGTCGAGCCGCAGACCTATATCGACACCAATCTCACGGGCTTCGCCAACATCCTCGAAGGCTGTCGTCACTTTGGGTGCAGGCACCTTTTGTACGCGTCCTCATCGTCGGTGTATGGCGCCAATACGCGCTTGCCGTTTCGTACCTCGGATAATGTCGATCATCCGCTCAATCTTTACGGCGCGACCAAGAAGGCGAACGAATTGATGGCGCACGCCTACGCGCATTTATTCGCGATTCCGGCGACTGGGTTACGCTTCTTCACGGTCTACGGCCCCTGGGGCCGACCGGACATGGCAATGTGGCTGTTCACCGCCGCTATCATGCAGGGCCGTCCTATCCAGCTCTTCAACCACGGGCAAATGCGGCGGGATTTTACCTATATCGACGACGTGACCGAGGCCGTGGTGCGTCTGGTCACACGACCGCCCGAGCCTAACCCCGCATGGTCCGGTGACAGGCCGGATCCCGCCACCAGTCGGGCGCCGTGGCATGTTTACAACATCGGTAACAGTGAACCGGCGGAGCTGTTGGAGGTCGTTGCCCTGATCGAGCAAGCCGTCGGCCAGCCGGCGGTTCGCGAATTGCTGCCGATCCAGCCCGGCGATGTGCTGGAAACCTTTGCCGATTGCGTTGAACTTGAACGGGCCATCGGCTTTCGTCCGCACACGTCGCTGGCAGACGGAATAAGCCGATTTGTTCAATGGTACCGTGATTTTCACGGCCGCAGCACGTAGCCCAGCGTTGGTAATGCAGCCGAGCTAGCCGCTCCTTTAGCACTTCCGGCGGCTTAAATTGCTGTCCAGTCTTCAACTAATCGTCAATCCTCTGGCCCTATAAAGTGGGTTTCTCATTAGCTATCGCGCCATGGCTCAAGACCCGGCAATGACGGCACCCTGCCCAAAGTGTCGCACTGAAATGATCTTCGTTACAACTCTGCCGCATCCGAGAGCCCCTCAGATGCAGAAGACGACGTTCGTTTGTTACGGCTGCAATCAGACCCGCAGCTATAGTCTGTCGCTGACAATGGCGCAGGCTTATGAACAGGCTGCTGCGGTCGTCGCAGAATGATCTTGAACCGTTTGGGTCTGCGGCCACCCGATGCTGGCTTTGCGGTCATGCGTGCCGAGAAGCCCGGCCGCTTAGTCGAGGTAGTCTGGCTTCGATTTGGTGTGGTTGCACTGCAGCGTCATTTTAGAATGGTCTTCGCCAGCATGCAGTGCGCGCCCTTGGCGGTGTTGACGGTCTGCGTCACATGCAGGTCCGCGGCCAGACTGCAAAGGGTATAGGCGTCGCTCGCCGACAACCCGCGTAGCTCCCCGATCCAGCGGATCATGTCTCGCAAGGCCTGCTTGACGGCGTCGTCCAGGTCCTCATCAAAACCCATCGTAATATAATGCGTCGGCGTCTCCGCCCGCGGCGCGGTCAATTGCATGTCTTGGCGCGCCGTCAGCCGGAAGCGTCCGGACAGCGAGGTTTCAACCGCGGTGATGCAGACTTCACCGTCGCCCTGCACCGCATGGCCGTCGCCGGCGGAGAACAGCGCGCCGTCGTGAAAGACCGGAAAGAACACCGTGGTGCCGGCCACGAGTTCCTTGTTGTCCATATTGCCGCCCATCGCGCGCGGGATCACCGAAGTAACGCGCCCCCAATTCGGCGGCGGCGCCACGCCCAT
>JBAUGC010000310.1:0-2140 GCA_049679485.1 Xanthobacteraceae bacterium | reverse complement strand
GCACGAATACGATGAAAACGAGCGCGCCGAAGTTGACGATCAGCGACACCCATTTCGCCATCTGCGCTTCCTGCTTGTCGGTCGGGTTCCGGTTGATGAATTCGCGATGGATGTTGCGGGTGTAGAGATTGGCCGCGGCGATCGACATGATCGCCGCCGGCACCAGCGCGCCGATCCCGACCGCCGCGAACGCAATGCCGACGAACCAAGACGGAAAGCTGTGCAGAAACAGCGCCGGCACCGCGAAGTTCGAGCCGAACTGCTTGAACCCCGCTGCGTATTCGGGAAGCCCGGCAACGCCGGCGGCGATGGCGAAGAAACCAACCAACGCCAGCAGTCCGAGCATGAACGAGTAGCCCGGAAGCAGCGCCGCGTTGCGGCGGATCGCGTGGCCGCTATTGGCGCTCAGGATGCCGGTGATGGAATGCGGATAGAGAAAGAGCGCAAGCGCCGAGCCCAGCGCCAGCGTGACGTAATAGCCGTAGAGGCCGGTGGTGTTGGAGCCGGGTGTCGCAAGCAGCAATTTCGCCGGCGGCACTGCGGCAAATATCTTGCCGAAGCCGCCCAGCTGAATCGGCACGGCGATCACGGCGACGAATGCGGTGAGATAGATCAGCAGATCCTTGACGACCGCAATCGAGGCGGGCGCGCGCAATCCGCTCGAATAGGTGAAGGCGGCAAGAATAATGAAGGCGATGATCAGCGGCAGATCGCCGACATAGCCGGTGCCGGAAACCCCCATCGCGGCGATCACCACCTGCAGGCCGACGAGCTGCAAGGCGATATAGGGCATGGTCGCGACAATGCCGGTGACGGTCACGGCAAGCGCCAGCCAGCTATTGCCGAAGCGGCCGCGCACAAAATCCGCCGCCGTGACATAATTGTGCTTGTTGCAGACGTACCAGAGCCGCGGGAACACCAGGAACAGGATCGGATAGATCAGGATGGTGTAGGGCACCGCAAAGAACGCGACGGCGCCGGCGCCGAACGCCAGGGCCGGCACAGCGATGAACGTATAGGCGGTGTAGAGGTCGCCGCCGACCAGAAACCAGGTGATGACGGTGCCGAAGCGCCGGCCGCCGAGCCCCCATTCGTGGAGCTGGTCGAGATCGCCCTTGCGCCAACGGGCGGCCGCAAAGCCGAGCCAGGTGATGAAGCCGAACAGCAGAATGAAGATGATCAGCGCGGTCCAGTTCACGTCCTGCACGGCATGCCCCCCGGCTCAGATTTTTTCATTATCGACTTTGCACGTCGTCAAGTTGGCATATCGATCCGCCACGCGCGCGTGGCGCTAATCGTCGGTGGCGAAGTAGACGATGGCAGTGAGAATGGCGCCGACGATCACGGCGGCCATCTGGTACCAGTAGAAGAACGGCACGCCGATCCAGGACGGCTCGACCTTGTTGTAGAACGGCGGCCAGATCAGCGCGATGAGCTGAATGAGGAAGAGCAGGTACCACCAGCTCCATCCGCTTCGCCGTCGCTCGCCCTGATCCATGGTCTCCCCCGCGTTGAATTTATCAGGTCGATTCTATCGGTATGTACTGGAGCGGGCGATGGGAATCGAACCCACGACACTCAGCTTGGGAAGCTGATGTTCTACCACTGAACTACGCCCGCAAAACCCTTATTTCATCGGTAATTTCTTACGTTCCGCTCATAAAACTTAGTGTCCACTTAGTAGACGACTGGGCGAGTGATCGTCTGCCTGACCATCCACCAAAATGCTAGTTTAAGCGCCGCCGGTACGGTCGCCAAGCCCGCCGAATCGCGGTTTGCTACCCGCCGTGGCGTGAACAGGGAAACTGATCCAGGGCTAGAGGGGCCGCGCCGTGTCCGGCGCGGCGACGGCCGCTTCAATTTGCGTCGTTATGGCGGTCAGTGAAGTAACCGCTTGTACTGATTCGATCCGCATAGAACGCTATGGATTGACAGAAATTTGTATACCGACTTGCGCGGAAGGCATCGCTGTAGGTTGCAGTGCCCCAAATGAAAATCCGTTGAGAAACCCCGTTTTTGATATCTCCATTCCCTCGTCCAACAGCATGCGGGGAATCGCGGCATTCATTGTGAAATTCTGCGCTGTTCCCAACGTGCCGCTACTTGGGGTCGGAAGATCTGGATGCGGAAAGTCGAAATC
>JBAUGC010000309.1:0-4018 GCA_049679485.1 Xanthobacteraceae bacterium | reverse complement strand
CTAGCCTCGCCCCTGCGCGTGAATTCGAGCGCCTTATCGTCGACCGGACCGTAGCGGAGGCTGAGCAAATCTCGGACGTAGTTCTGATAGAGCCGCCAGGGCTTCCTGGAACCCTGACGCGGGAATTGATCGATCGCGCGCTGGATGTAACCGGAAGAAAAATCGATCAGCGGCTCTGCTTCGACCGCAGGATCGCGGCGCGGCGTGCAGGCAACATAGCCGCGCCGATCCATATAGTTGATGAGCCGGCTCACATAGGCGCAGGTCAGGTCGCACTTTAACGTCCACGACGCGTTGGTATAGCCGAACGCGGCGGCGAGGTTGGGGACCTCGCTGAACATGACGCCCTTGAAATTCATGGTGTCGGAAAATTTGACCGGCTCGCCGTCGACGGCGACTTGAATGCCGCCGAGCAATTGCATCTTGAGTCCCGTCGCGGTGACGATGATGTCTGGTTTAAGTTCACGACCTGATTGCAGCCGAATCCCGGCCTCGGCGAAACTGTCGATCTGGTCGGTCACGACGTCGGCCTTGCCGGACTTGATGGCGCGGAAAAAATCGGCGTCGGGCGCAAGACACAAGCGCTGGTCCCAAGGGTTATACCGCGGCGTGAAATGCGTCGTGACGTCGTAGTCGTCACCGAGCTGTTGCCGCGCCTGGTCGATGACCCACTGCTTGACCGCTTCCGGCTTGCGGCGAGACAGATTGTAAAAATAAAGCCCGAACAGCACATTGTACCAGCGCGCTAGGCTGTAGGCGGCCCGTACCGGCAGATGGCGGCGCAGCCAGCCGGCGATCGCATCCTGCGTCGGGCGTGAAACGATATAGGTCGGAGAGCGCTGCAGCATCGTCACCAGCGCGGCGGTTTTTGCCATGACGGGGATGATGGTCACCGCGGTCGCGCCGCTGCCAATCACCACGACGTGCTTGCCGGCATAGTTGAGGTCTTCGGGCCATTGCTGCGGGTGAACGACCCGGCCGCGAAACGTCTCGATGCCGGGAAATTCGGGCGTGTAACCGGCCGCATAGTCGTAATAGCCGGTGCATGAGAAGATGAAGTTGCAGGTGAAACGGGCCGGCTCGCGCTCGGGTCCGCGCTCGGCAGCGATCGTCCACAGCGCGTCCGCGGACGACCACGACGCGCTTTTTACCCGATGCTGGAAACGGATCTTGCGATCGATGCCATAAGCCGTCGCCGTCTCGCGAATATAGGTGCAGATCGACTCACCGTCGGCGATGGCGGCATTCGATCGCCAGGGCCGGAACGAATAGCCGAACGTGTACATGTCGGAATCGGAACGAATGCCCGGATAACGGAACAGATCCCAAGTGCCGCCGATGGCGTCGCGGCTCTCTAGGATGATGTAGGATTTGCTTGGGCAATACGCTTGCAGGTGATAGGCGGCGTCGATGCCGGAAAGGCCGCTGCCGACGATGACGACGTCAAAATGTTCCGGGCGTTCAGTCATCGATCCGGGCGGCCGACGCGGGCGCGGTTGCGCTCGCAACACGTTGCGACATGCGCGTGATGAAATTTGCGGAGCGATCGGCGGCCGTGATCACGATCATGTGGCCGGCGTCTTCGATCAGTTCGAGATCGAGTCCGGCAATCTTGGTTGCCATCGCGGTGCCGTGTCGCGTGGCGTCCAAAATGCGGTCGGCCGTCCCAAACAATATGCCAACCGGTATCGTCAGCGTGTGATAGCGCTCCTGCATGTCTCTTAAGTCTTCCATGGCCGCCATCATATCGCGCGACGCGTTGATGAAGCTCTTCGGCCGCAAGTTCAACAGTCCGCCGCCGCGGGTCCCGTAGTCGTGGGCGACCGGTTCCGGACCGAACGCCATGTCGAGCACGAACGCACGGTTGCGGATGGAGATCGGGATCGCCGACGTCCAGCCGACGACGTGGCGCAGGAATGGGGAGCTGATGGCGAGCCCGCGGAACAGCGGGGGTATTTCGTCCTGCGCATGGGTCAACGGTGCAATCAGCGCCAGCCCAGAGACTTGCTCGGGATGGTTCAAGCCAAGCGCGAGCGCGATCGCGCCGCCCAATGAATGGCCGACGACGAGCGGCCGCTCGAGTTCAAGCGCTTCGATGAAGCGGGCGACGGTACGCGCCTGCGCGCTGACCGCCGCCGAGGCTTTCGGCGATCGGTTCGAATACCCGCAGCCCGGCCGGTCGAGAATGATGACGCGGTGATTGCTCTTTAGATGATCGAGGAGCGAGTGAGTGAAAACGCGGATCTGGCCGGCAAGGCCGTGAATGAGCACGAGCGGAGGCCCCGAGCCCTCGTCGATATAGTGAATTCGCTCGCCGTCGACATCGATGAAGCGTCCGCGCGCTGGCAACAGTTTCTCGACCTGCCGCGCCGTTCGCGCCGAGAAGATGGCAAGTCCGCCCAGCAGCAAAACGAAGAGCACAAGGAAGGCGCCAACGATCGAGATCAATACGGTCATTTCTTCAACCTCCGTCCCAGCAGGTTCCAGTAGTTGACCGGCATCAGGCGCTCCAGGATGGCGATCATCTTAGCATCGGAGCCGACCAGAATGCGCGTCTGCCGGCGTTCGATGCCGCGAACGATGGTCTCGCCGGCAAAAGCGGGCGGCATCGTCAGGATAGCCTCAAACGACTTTCGCCGCTGCTCATCCTTCTCGGGCGTATTGGTCTTCGGCATCCGCGCGTTGCGCACGATCGAGGTGGCGATGCCGCCCGGATGAACCACGCTCACCCCGATCTGGGTCTTGCGCAGTTCATGCCGCAAGGATTCCGAGAAGCCGCGCACGGCAAACTTGCTCGCCGAATAGGCGGTATTGCCGGGCGGCGCAATCAGCCCGAATACGCTCGAAAGGTTAACGATGCGCGCCTCGTCGCTGTTGTGCAGGAGCGGCAGGAAGGCGCGTGTCATCCGCACTACGCCCCAGAAATTGATGCCGAACAGCCATTCGAAATCGGTTTCGGTGACCTGCTCGAAAGTGCCGGCGAGCGCTACGCCGGCATTGTTGACGAGCACATCGACACGGTAGTGTTCGGCAGCGACCTGGTCCGGCAGGGCGGCGACTGCATCACGGTCCGACACATCGAGATGATGCCTGCTCACCCGCACCCCTTGCGTCGCGATCTCGGCAGCCGTCTTGCGGAGGTTCTCCTCGTCGAGGTCAGCGAGCGCGAGATTGCAGCCGCGGCGCGCCAACGATATGGCGATCGCCCGGCCGATCCCGCCTGCGGCTCCCGTCACAACGGCCGTCCGGCCCGTCAGCTGCAGCACCCCCCAAGTCTCCTATCAACAGACCGCCGCCAGCGCGGCTTCGGTCGAGCACGGCACCCTTAATGTACCGGTTGCACGGCATGCTGGTAAGTCCGTAGCCAGTCTTTAAGATTTTGCGCGCCGAATGTTCACGGGACCGCACGGCTGCGCTCCGTCTTCTCGGCCGGCACGTGCAAATCGACCGCCTTGTCGGGCACGTCAATGGTGATCTCGTCGCCGTTGTCGACGAAGGCGAGCGGACCGCGGCGGCTAGGCGAGGAGGGACTGAAATGCTTACGCTCTATCACTGCCACAACGCCCGCTCGTTTCGTCCGTTGTGGACTCTGGAAGAGATGGGCTTGCCGTATGAGCTGAAGATGCTGCCGTTCCCACCGCGGGATTTGGCGCCAGACTACCTTGTCGTTAATCCGCTCGGAACGGTGCCGACGTTTCTGGACGGCGCCATGCGGCTTACTGAATCAGCGGCGATCTGCCAGTATCTGGTGACGCGCTACGGCCCCAGTTCTTTGGCAGTTGCGCCGACGGAGGCGGATTTTGGTCTTTATCTCAACTGGCTGCATTTCGGCGAAGCGACGCTGACATTTCCGCAAGCGGTGGTGCTGCGCTATTCGGTATTCGCGCCGCCGGAGCGGCGTTTGGATCAAGTCGCCGCTGACTATTCGCGTTGGTTTCTCGCCCGGCTGGGCGGCATCGACGCGGTGGTCTCGAGGCAACCGACGCTCTGCGCCGGACGGTTCACCGCAGCCGACATT
>JBAUGC010000308.1:0-4693 GCA_049679485.1 Xanthobacteraceae bacterium | reverse complement strand
AGCCCGGATTGAGCGGAGCGAAATCCGGGATAGTCACAAAGGGATGGTGCACTACCGGCGGAATTTCGTTCCAGGCCGGACGTTCTTTTTCACCGCAACGGTCGCTGATCGAAGGTCAAGCATTCTGACCGATCACGTCGACGATTTACGCGCGGCGGTTACGCGAACCCGGCGACAATGCCCATTCATGATCGACGCAATAGCGGTGTTGCCCAATCACCTCCATATTGTAACGAAATTGCCTCCGGGAGATGCTGTTTTTCCAAACCGGTGGCATCTGATGAAACGTCGGTTCAGCGCAGCTGCCACTGATATAAGGCAGGAACACCCGGTCGCGCACCTCCAGAATGGCGAAGTCGCGCTCTGGCAGCGTCGATTCTGGGAACATACCATTCGCGATGAAGCAGATTTTGAACGGCACGTCGATTACATTCACTTCAATCCCGTCAAGCACGGCTTGGTCTTCAGAGTGTGTGATTGGCCGTACTCGTCATTTCGCCGCTACGAGCGGCACGGGTGTTGCCGGAGGACTGGACCGGGAATCTGGGGCGAGATCAGGCAGGCTTCGGCGAGCGGAGAGGGTTGTAGCCTGCTTGGAGCAGTTGCGACATCCGGGATCATTGGGTTGAAACTGCTGTCAGTGCAAGCCGGCGCGGGTGTGCTTCTCGAACGCCAACGCGGCCGTGATTACGAAGTGTGCCAGCAGCACGGCATTGAGACTATCGACAACACCATGAAGTTTGGCGCCGAGACCGTGTGCAGCAGCGTGCCGGTTTGGAAACCGGATAGTATCCGCTTCGGCGTCAGTCCAGCATTGGGCAAAGGTCTGCTCCATAACGATGGATAACACGCGCCAACTCCGCACATGAGTGCAGGGAAGTTCGCGTAGATTAGCATCTAGCCATCGCATTGGCTTGCTAACTTTTTGTCCGTGACGTTGTGCAGACCGAACAGCACGTTCAATCACAGAAGCAGCGCTGGGTATCGTCAACTGGTAGAAACCGTGGTCATGCGCGTGAACCAGCTCACTAAAGCTAACAAATAGTTTTTGATCGCCGAGACATTCCTCTAGAGACAATTCTAATTGAGGCCGTAGCTTCGGCCAAAAGTCGAGAGCAATCCATTCGGAAACTTCGCTGATAGCTCCTTCGGGAAGGCCCATATCCGTGACCAACTCGATCATCTCTGCGTTGGGCAATAAACCGAGTTCCAAAATCGTTTGTGCAACGCGCTGTCCCTCAAGGAATGGTTCGAGAACTTCCACCAAATGCTCACTTAAGCGCGCAACCGGCTTGAGCATTTCTGTCATTTGCTCATTCCACCGCGCGATAGGCGCGAATATTTCTGCCATGTGCGCATTCCAGGACGCGACTTGCTCCGTTAAGCGAACGAGATGCGCAACAGGTTCCGCTGCGCTTTCCGAAAAGCACGCCAGCGCTTCTCGCAGATCTGCGACCCTGTCGGACGAAATCCAAATGGCTTCGCGAAGACGCTCTTGGAGAAGTTCATACTCGACACGTGCAATGGAGTCAGCTCCAAAGACAGCCATGTGCAAACTTCCTTTCCACTTTGAGTCGGCGAATCGCTTTGATTGTACCGCCGGTTTTGTTACTGCTGAAGTTGCCGGATGTTTCCAAATCTCGTAGCAAGTGTCACAAACCGCAGTGAAGAAACATCCGGAGCAGTTTGGCTTAGATGCAGCCGCCGGATTTCGCTGCGCTCCAATCCGGGCTACGTTCGCTTGCCTACCTCCGTTTTGAGCGGATTAGAATTGAAGCGACCAATTGGCCTGCGCGAAGCCACTGAGATGCTCCAGACGGAGATTGGCTACGGAGGAGCTCCCGCTTCTCTAACACAAACTCAGCAGCGAGGTCATCGTCGTCGCAAATTTCGAGTCCGCCGCCGCTGAACCCTTCGTGCTTTTCGAAATATGCAAGAGCCGCATCGTAACTTAGTTCACCTGGAAGAGACCAGTCATCCTTTTGAGAAGGGTCGAATTTGGGCGTCAACCGTCTCAAATGGTACCAGTGGACTTGTTTGCCCGTTCCATTAATTGGCGGCTGTCTAATCAAAAGCTCCAACGCACCATCGAGCGACTCCCTCGCCTCCGAGAGGCGCGCGATATTATCAGTAGTATCATCGACCATTTTGTTGCCCCGGCTTTTACTGCTTCGCATCTTTCCGGATTTCAGCATTTGGAGCTGATGCGAAATCAACTCCTTCTGTGCCAAGTAACCCATCGCGACTTCCATCAACCCCGTTACTGGACCAGGTATCTCTCGTTCGCCAGCTTCCCACCTTCGTACGGTGCGCCCGTCTTCGACACGCACCGCGCGCGCCAATCCCTCGGCACTTAGGCCCAAAGCATGCCTGGCTGCCTTGAGATCAGCCGGTGTTCTCACGAATTTAGGAACCATTGAGGTACCAACTTCTCATATAGGGCCATTGGCCCTATATGTACATAGGGCCAATGGCCCTAGTCTGTCAATACCGGGAATCTGGCATCCCCGGATTTCGCTCCGCTCAATCCGGGCTACTGATGGCCGCGCTCACAAGCTTCACGCCATCGGCGCTCGCCCATTCGGCAGGACCCGCCATTTCTCCGATCTCGCAGCCGGAGCGGTCTATGATCAGCGTCGTCGGCATGCCGAAGGCCTTGCCGGCACTTTTCAAATCCTGAAACACCTTGGCACTCGGATCGGAATAGTAGCTCAGGTGCTTCACGCCAGTCTGCTTCAGGAAGTTGAGCGGCTTTTCGGCATCGCGGGTATCGATGTTGACGGCGACGACCTCAAAGCCAGGGCCGCCGAGATCGGCCTGCAGCGCGTCGAGCGCCGGCATCTCCTTGCGGCACGGCACGCACCAAGTCGCCCAGAGATTGAGGAGCACGGTGCGGCCGCGCCAATCCGCCAGGGTTCGCTGGTGGCCTTCGGCGTCCTTGAACGCCAGATCGGGGACACGAAACGGCGCGTGTGCCACGGCAAGCGCCGCGACTTCGCCATGCGCCAGCGGCGCGATCCGGCCCGCGGTTTTAACCGCAGGCTCACACGCCGCCGCCGCCGGATTGCTTCGCAGGCGTTCCATCCCGTATACCCCCGCCAGGACGGCAAGGATGACGATCGCCGCCACGACGGCAACCCCCCCGTAGCGGCGCCCAACGGGATGTGGCGGGGCGGATCGCTCTGACATTTAAGAACACCTCGGCGGACGAATTATGAGCAACAAGATGTGGGGCGGACGGTTCGGTTCGGATCCCGATCCCCTCATGGAGGAGATCAACGCCTCGATTGATGTCGACCGCCACCTCTACCGGCAGGACATCGCTGCAAGCAAGGCCCATGCGGCGATGTTGGCCAAAACCGGCATTATCACGGCGCAGGATGCAAAGCGGATCGCTCACGGTCTAGACACGATCCTGTCAGAGATCGAAGCTGGCAAATTCAAGTTCAAGCGCGCGCTCGAGGACATTCATATGAATGTCGAGAGCCGGCTCGGCGAATTGGTCGGTCCGGCCGCCGGGCGGCTGCATACGGCGCGCTCGCGAAACGACCAGGTCGCGACCGACTTCCGGCTGTTCGTGCGCGATGCAATCGACGGCATCGATGCCGCGCTCACCGCCTATCAGCGCGCGCTCGCCGAGAAGGCGCTCGAATATGCGGCGACCGTGATGCCGGGCTTCACGCACCTGCAAACGGCGCAGCCGGTGACCTTCGGCCATCACCTTCTGGCCTATGTCGAGATGGCGGCGCGCGACCGCGGCCGCTTTGCCGATGCGCGGACGCGGCTCAATGAAAGCCCGCTCGGCGCCGCCGCGCTGGCCGGCACGTCGTTCCCGATCGATCGGTCGATGACGGCCAAGGCGCTCGGTTTCTCGCGCCCCACGGCGAATTCGCTTGACGCCGTCGCCGATCGCGATTTCGTGCTTGAGACATTGTCGGCGTGCGCGATTACCGCCGTACACCTGTCGCGTTTTGCTGAAGAGATTGTTCTGTGGTCATCGCCGCTTGCCGGTCTGATCCGACTCTCGGACAGCTTCACCACCGGCTCGTCGATCATGCCGCAGAAGCGCAATCCCGACGCGGCGGAACTCGTTCGCGCCCGGGCGGGCCGGATCGTCGGCGCGCTCATGGCGCTGCTGACGGTAATGAAGGGGCTGCCGCTCGCTTATCAGAAGGATATGCAGGAAGACAAAGAGGGCACGATCGATGCGCTTGAGGCGCTGGTTCTTTCGATCAACGCCATGACCGGCATGGTGCGCGACATGAAGCCGGATGTGTTTCGGATGCGGCAAGCGGCTGGCGAAGGCTTTGCCACCGCCACCGATCTCGCCGACTGGCTGACGCGCACGCTCAAGCTGCCGTTTCGGGAGGCTCACCACGTCACCGGCCGGATCGTCGCCAAAGCGGCCGCGTCCGGTGTCACGCTGGAGAAATTGCCGCTCGCGGCTATGCAGGCGGTCGAACCCCGCATCACCAAAGCGGTCTTTGGCGTGCTTTCGGTCGAAGCTTCGGTGAAAAGCCGGAAGGTCTATGGCGGCACCGCGCCGAACAATGTCCGCACGCAGGCCCGGCGCTGGCTTAAGCGGCTCAAAGCTGAGGGCTAATTGCGGCCGTTACGGCGATAAACGCGGTGGCAAGGTGTTTTTGCCAAAATCTCGCCGCCGCGGTGCGATCTGCTATCCTGCAACGTCTGG
>JBAUGC010000307.1:0-1535 GCA_049679485.1 Xanthobacteraceae bacterium | reverse complement strand
GGCTTTGGCGGCCTCGATGGTGTGAACCTGATCACCGCGATCGATGATGAACGCCTGCGGCGCCACCAGCGTCGTATCGGCGCTGATGGTGATCGTGATCGCGAACCGCTCCTCCAGCGCCCGCAAGTGCGCGCGCTTCTGGTTGAGCACATAAAGTGCCACGTCCGGGCGGGTACGGGCGATCAGATTGTGGGTCGCGCCCTTCATCAGCTGCTCTTCCAGCGCCCGCAGCACCTGGAGCGCCAGCGACGAAACCGAGCGCACATGCCCGCTGCCGCCGCAGTACGGGCACTTCTCCGTCGAGCTTTCGAGCACGCTGGCGCGAATTCGCTGGCGCGACATTTCGAGGAGGCCGAAGTGCGAGATGCGGCCGACCTGGATGCGGGCACGGTCCTGCTTGAGGCATTCCTTCAGCCGGCGCTCGACCGAGCGGTTGTTGCGCTTCTCGTCCATATCGATGAAGTCGATGACGATCAGCCCGGCGAGGTCGCGCAATCTGAGCTGGCGCGCGATCTCGTCGGACGCTTCCAGATTGGTCTTGAGCGCGGTGTCTTCGATGTGATGCTCGCGCGTGGCGCGGCCGGAATTGACGTCGATGGCGACCAGCGCTTCGGCCTGGTTGAGCACGATGTAACCGCCGGAGCGCAGCTGCACCACCGGCGAGAACATGCCGTCGAGCTGGTTCTCGACCCCGTAGCGCGAGAGCAGCGGCTGGGTGTCGGAATAGGGCTTCACGTTCTTCGCATGACTCGGCATGAGCATGCGCATGAAGTCTTTGGCCTCGTTATAGGCCTCTGGCCCGGCGACTATCACCTCGTCGATTTCCTTGGAGTAAAGGTCGCGGATCGAGCGCTTGACCAGCGAACCCTCTTCGTAGACGAGCTTCGGCGCCGTCGATTTCAGCGTCAGGTCGCGCACGGTTTCCCAGAGCCGCAGCAGATATTCGAAATCGCGCTTGATCTCGGTCTTGGTGCGGCTCGCGCCGGCGGTGCGCACGATGACGCCCATGCCTTCCGGAACTTCGAGCTCCTGGGCGATCTCCTTGAGCCTGGAACGATCCTCGCCGCTGGTGATTTTGCGGCTGATCCCGCCGCCGCGCGCGGTATTGGGCATCAGCACCGAATAGCGGCCGGCGAGAGACAGGTAGGTTGTCAGCGCCGCGCCTTTGGTGCCGCGCTCCTCCTTGACCACCTGCACCAGCATGACCTGCCGGCGCTTGATGACTTCCTGGATTTTATACTGGCGGCGATATCGCGGGGCGCGATCGGGGACCTCTTCGAGCGCGTCGGCGCCGCCTACAGATTCCACGATCTCCTCGGCGGCTTCGTCGTCTTCGCCGTTCTCGCCGCCGTTGTGACGCTCGGAAACCTCCCGACCGTTGTCTGCGTCGGCGGACTCAGCCGCCTCAGACGCCGTTGGCTCGGTGCTCTCGGTGGCGGGTTCGCCGGCCGTCTCGACTAGAGAGGGTGCGTCATGCGCCTCGGCGTCGTCGCCGTGCGGTGGCAAATCTTCAGAAGCGACAGGAGCCTCGGATT
>JBAUGC010000306.1:0-1682 GCA_049679485.1 Xanthobacteraceae bacterium | reverse complement strand
CCGATGGCAAACAGCGGAATCAAGCGGTCGGTGATGCCGTCAAATACGGTCAACAGCAGTCCGGCGGTAAGCGCGAGATAGATGATACCGACCGAAGACACCAGTCGGCGCCCGACGGTCGCAAACGGCCGCGGCAAGAACCCATCCTGCGCCACGACATGGCACAGCCGCGGTAAGCCGATAAAGCTCGTGCACGCGGACAAGCAAAGGATGCAGAGCGCGCTAGCAATGGCCACGTAATAGAAGATGCCCCGTCCCGCTACCGCGCCGACGAGCTGCGACAGCACGCTTTGGTAACCAGTCTGCGTCTGGTCCATGGCCATTATGCCGTAGGACGTCGCGAGGTAGGCGATACCGGCGAGCAGGATGCCCAAAGTTACGACAATCGCAGCGAGCGTCCAACGGGCGTTGGTCGCGCACGGCTCGCGGAATGCGTCGACGCCGTTGCTGATCGCCTCGACGCCTGTCATCGCCGTGCAGCCGCTGGCGAACGCCCGCAGCAATAGCCATAGACCAACCACCTCGACGGCTTTTGGCGGCGCCGGCGGTGGCTCGACCGGTTGCGGATGTCCGCCGCTCGTCATGGCGGCATAACCGCCAAGGAGCAGAACAATCATGAAGCACGCGATGAACAGATAAGTAGGTAGTGCGAACAGCCGCCCAGCATCCATCGTCCCCCGCAGGTTGACGAACGTCAGCAGGACGAGGATGCCAAGGCAAAGCGGCAGCGTGTACGCGTGTAGCGCCGGCACCGCCGAAACCAGAGCCGCAACGCCTGCGGAAATGCCGACCGCGACGTTGAGGACGTAGTCCACCATGATGCCCGCGGATGCTAGGAGGCTTGCGTTCACGCCAAGGTTTTCCTTGGCGACCGTGTAGGCGCCGCCGCTTATCGGATAGGCCTTGATGGTCTGCCAGTAAGAGACGAATAGGATCGCGAGCAATGCGAGGATGACCAGCATGATCGGGCCGAGGTCGGCGAGCCCGGCCGCGCCCGCCGCCACCAAGATGCTAAGTGCCGCTTCTGGTCCGTATGCAGAGGAGCTCAGTCCATCGAGGCCGAGCGCGGGAACCCCTTCGGCAACTCCTATCTCGCGCGAGCGGCCTTCCCAATTGGCGAGCGGCCGCCCCCTTAGGAAGCGAGCTAGGACCCCGAGCGGCGACGCCAAGCCGGCACCGCGGTCAGATGGGTCTTTCGACTCCATTGGCAGCGGTCCCCTCCTTTGCAATTCCCAATCGCGGGCGCTTGGCGCGCGGCGCCGAATGTGACTTCCGCTTTCGCAACCGGAATGTCCGCCCTTGTTCCGGCAGTTTTGCGGCCGGGCGCTCCGGACGGGGGCGGCCGCGCGAGCCTTCCCCTACGGAATATTCACGCCGAGCCCGGAGGTGAGGTAGCGAGAGAAAACAAAAAATGAAGACGATGCGAGGCCCGACTGCCGCTGCAGCCATCAGTGTCACATTCTTGCTATCGAATCGCGCCGTGTGGGGTCACTTGCCAGAGTTCGGCGACAACGTCTGCGGCAGGACCGTGCTGGAGGTTGGCGCCTGAACGCTGTCGACGCGCGCCGGCGGTCGACGGCCGACCGCAAACCACTGGGCGGCCAGTATGAAGGCTATAAAGACAGCATACATAAATATGCCGGCCCGGAGTTTGGTCACGTCACCGGTGTCCCGCAACGTCT
>JBAUGC010000305.1:0-8273 GCA_049679485.1 Xanthobacteraceae bacterium | reverse complement strand
TCCACAAGGCGCGGAAGGTGCGCTTCCTTCGCTTGCGGTCGCGGAACGCGTACTGATTGGCTTTCTCCACCGCCTGCTTGGCGACGCGGATGGTGTTCTTGCGCCGGCCGTAATAGCCCTTGGCCGCCTTGAGCACTTTCTTGTGCTTGGCATGTCCGGTGACGCCGCGTTTGACGCGTGCCATGACTGATCTCCTCTCAATCGCAAAACGCTGGAATGGATGATGGCGGCGAGCCGCCCTCGATCAACCGTTCGGCAGAAAGTATTTCTTGATGTTGTCGCCGTCGGTCTTGAACAGCACATTGGTGCCGCGCAACTGGCGGATTTGCTTCTTGGTCCGCTTGATCATGCCGTGGCGTTTGCGTGACTGGGCGTAGAGGACCTTGCCCCCGGCCGTCACCTTGAAGCGCTTTTTAGCGCCCGATTTGGTCTTTATCTTGGGCATTTGGCTCTCCTGATGATGGCGCCCCTCTCCCTGGCCTCCCCCGCACGCGGGCGAGACCAGGAGGGGCAGCGCGGACGATCCAACGATCGTGTGCTGATGAGCACTTTTCCGCCGCCACGGCAGCCCTAATTAGCCGGGCGGCGGAAGCGCGGGGTTATGGCAGAGGCGGTCGAAATTGGCAACCGCCGCGAGCCTTAGCGTAGGGCCGAGAACTCAGGTTAACGGCAGTTTCGGAGTTGTGAGAAGTCTGATTCCGTTGAGGGCACGTGATTCGGAGCTGAGATCATGACCCTCGCGGTTGTCGCCTGTGCGGATAAGCCCCGCCTTCGAGCGCTTCTCGACCACTTTGCCATCATCGAGGACCCGCGCGAGCCTTGGCGCGTGGCGCATCCTTTGCCCGAGGTTCTGTTGCTGGTTGTGTGCGGCACGATCGCCGATTGCGATGACTATGAAGGGATCACCGAATGGGGCGAGGCGCATCTGACGTTTCTACGTCGTTTTCTGCCCTATCACCATGGGGTTCCGGGGGCGCGCTGGCTGACCATTCTGATGAACCGCATTGATCCGGCCCTGTTTTCGGCAGCGTTCACGGCATGGGTACGAGAAAGCTGGCCCGAGCGACTGGATCTTGTGGCTATTGACGGCAAGACCTCGCGCCGCAGCCACGATCGCAGCGCCGACAAGGCGCCACTTCATCTGGTCTCTGCGTTCGCCACCACGAGCCGCTTGGTGCTTGGGCAAGAGGCTGTTGCCGATAAGGCCAACGAGATTACCGCCATTCCCGTCCTGCTGGATCGGCTCGCCGCGCAGGATGGGCTCAAAGGTGCGCTGATCTCGATTGATGCCATCGCGACGAACGCTGCCATTGCCACAGCGATCAGAGATGCGGGCGCCGACTATCTGCTGGCCGTAAAGGCCAACCAGCCGACCTTGCGTTCTGAGATCGAGACCTTCTTTGCCGATGCTTCGCCCGCCAGCGTTGACAGCGTCACCGATGTGGACAAGGGCCATGGCCGCATCGAGCAACGGACCGTCACAGTCGCTCACGAGGTCGATTGGCTCGATGGTGATCGCCGCTTCCCGGGCGAACTGCGCTTGCCGGATGTCGCCGCCGTCGTCAGGGTCTGCTCACGCGCCGAACTCAAAGACCATGGGCGTTTCGAGACCCGATATTACATCTCCTCCGCAACGCTCTCGGCCGCCCGTGCTGCAGAAGCCATCCGCAGCCACTGGGCCATCGAGAACAGCTTGCACTGGGTTCTCGATGTCACCTTCGGCGACGACCAATCACGTCTGAGAACTGGACATGGCGCAAAAAACATGGCCGTGGCCAGGCACTTCGCCATCAATCTGGTGCGATCGCTCCACGACAAACGAAGCATCAAGCTCCGGCGAAAATGTGCCGGCTGGAACCCAGAATATCTTGCTACAATCCTTGGACACTTACCGCGTTAACCTGGATTCTGAGCCCTGGGCTTTCCTGACAGGCGGGGCGCAGGGCGGCGCCGATCACGCTCTTGCGAACTCCCTCCGGAGGAGTCGGAAAATCCTTAGTCGGCGAAAACCCGCGTCACGTGCCCCATTTTGCGGCCGGGACGGGTCACGGCCTTGCCGTAGAGATGGACTGCAGCGCCCGGAACGGTGAGCCAGGCGCGATAATCCTCGACCTCGCTGCCGATGAGATTGATCATTTCGACGCGGCCGTGGCGAACCGGCTTTGCCAGCGGCCAGCCGGCCACCGCCCGGATGTGCTGCTCGAATTGCGACACCGACGCCCCGTCGAGTGTCCAGTGCCCGGAATTATGTACCCGCGGCGCTATCTCGTTGACGATAAGGGAGCCGTCGGCCAGCACGAACATCTCGACCGCCAGCACGCCAACATAAGCGAATTTCCCCGCGATGGTTTCGGCGATCCGACGCGCCTCCCCTGCGGCGCCTTCCGGCAAAGCGGCCGGGACCCGCGAAATCTTCAAAATGTGGTCGCGATGCTCATTCTCGGTGACGTCGAAACATTCGACGGCGCCGTCACACGCCCGCGCGGCGATAACGGACACCTCGCGTGCGAACGGCACGAACGCCTCCAGGATAGCGGGCTGGCCTCCGACTTCGCGCCAGGCCGCTTCGGGAGCGGTGCCGTTTCGAATTGTCGTCTGGCCTTTGCCGTCATAGCCAAAGCGGCGGGTTTTTAGCACCGCCGGGCGGCCGATCCGCGCCAGCGCGGCAGCCAATTCATCCGGAGCATCGACCGCGGCATAGGGCGCGGTGCCGATGCCAAGCGCGGCGACGAAGTTTTTCTCGGCGAGGCGGTCCTGAGTTGTTGCCAGAACATTTTGATCCGGCAGCACCGAAACCCGTGCGGCAAGAAACGTCGCGGCCTCCGCCGGTACATTCTCGAACTCATAAGTCACCACGTCGGCATCGGCGGCGAAGCGGTCGAGCGCTTGCGTGTCGCCGTAGCCGGCGCAGGTGACGCGGTGCACGACGTCGAAGGCGGGCGAATCCGGGTTGGGAGCAAAGATGTGGCACTTGAAACCGAGCCGAGCCGCCGCCAGCGCCAGCATCCGACCGAGTTGGCCGCCGCCCAGGATGCCAATCGTGGCTCCGGGGGCGAGCACAGGCGCCGTGGCGCTCACGCGCCGGAATCCTTGGGTACTTCGCCGACGCCGGCGGTCTGGCGTTGCCGCCAGGCTTCGAGCCGATCGCCCAACGCCTGATCGCTGAGCGCCAGCACACTCGCCGCCAGCAGTGCCGCGTTAATGGCGCCGGCCTGCCCGATCGCCAGCGTACCGACTGGAACGCCGGGCGGCATCTGCACGATTGAATAGAGTGAGTCCTGTCCCGACAGCGTTTTCGTCTCGATCGGTACCCCGAAGACCGGCAGGCTGGTGAGCGCAGCGGTCATGCCCGGCAAATGCGCCGCGCCGCCGGCGCCGGCGATAATCACCTTGAAAACGGCGCCCTTTGCTCCCTTGGCGAACGCGTATAGCCGCTCAGGCGTGCGGTGCGCGGAAACGATGCGCGCGTCATAGGCTACGCCGAGCGCATCGAGCGTTTCGGCGGCATGCTTCATGGTCTGCCAATCGGATTGGCTGCCCATGACAATGGCTACGGATTTCGCTCCCGGCGGCGCCAAGAAAATCCCCTGCGCGAAGGAAGCGGCGCATTATACGGTCACTCCTTGGAGTAGCAAGGTGATGATCGACAGAGGCGGCCGACAACGGTCCCCGATAAAGCACAGATGTGTGACGCGGATCATATCGTGAACCTCAGTTGGCCAGCATCCTCGCTCGAGCATAGGCTTAATGACGTTGCTGAGCAGAACGGCAGATTTCGTTCAAACTCGCTTCGTCGTGCCGTTGCAAATGGAGTGAGAAGCCATGAGCCTTATGACCCTCCGCGTAACCGCCGCCGCTACGCCCCGGCCGCCGAAATGGACGAAGTTGCTCGCCGAATTGCGCCAGCGTGCTCGTTCGCGCGATGAACTAAGAACGCTCGCCGACAGAAACATCTCGGATGTGGGACTGACGCGAGCCGAAACCGACTACGAAGCCGACAAGCTCTTCTTTCACAGCTGATCGCTTCGGCCGGACGGTCTTCTGGAACATCAGAGGGTGGTTCGGCGTTTTTTGCCGATTGTGCGGCAGCGCCAGACCGATCAGGACGAAACGGTGGCACGAAAGAAGCATGTCGCCATACGACTATGACGACTCCCGACGAATATCGCACGACGATCGACCGATACCTGGAATGGGCGCGACAAGCCCAGACGGACGATGAACGTCGCCTCTATCTCGAATTGGCGAGAACGTTTCTGAAAACACTCGTGCAACGCGACGCGTCTCTGCCGAAACTGCCGCGGACCTCCACTCTGGCCGACTGCCTTGAGAATGCCGAACGTAACGCGGCGACCGACCCGGAGCCCTCCTGATGAGGAAGCGTCAGAACCGTTGCTAACCGTTACGCCAGCACACACCAAAGACCTCGTCGCTTCATTCTTTCGATACCCAAACGGGGTGTCGCTCCGTTCGGCACCCGTTGCCGACGTGTTCCCGCATGGTGTCTCCGTACCTAATGCACATTTCCCGATGCGTTCCGCCAATCAGTGGTTGCCGATTTTCCTCAGTAAAGCCGCCGCTTGACGTAGCTGCAGCAGATGCGACGATGTCGCGGAGACCGGCGCCAGGCAATCTCTGCGATCGTTTTCGGCGGTCGTTTGGCGAGCTGCGCACGCGCCGCAAGCGGCCAACCAACGGCTACACCGCCGAGCGGTGATATAAAGCGCCGCCTTCCAACGCCGGTTGCCATTTGATGCCGACCAAATTTAGGGGTCACGGAGCGAAGCGGACATTCAGCGAGCCGCGCTTACAGAACTGGATTTATGAGTAGGCGCCCTGATAATGTTGCGCCCGCGTAGGGGGCAGTGTGGGATCAATTCTTCCATTCGTTCCGAGGGGCGTGTTCGACGATGCCACTACGCGCATCATGGGTGAGGCTTTTGATGCGGCAAGCAAGCAACTGCACGATACCGGGCAGCCGGCCGTGGTGTACGAGGTCATGGCCAAACGGATCGTCGCGGCTGCCCGCAGAGGCGAACGCGACGTGACCCGGCTACGCGACGCCGCGCTGGCCGCCCGCAGGAAGGAGCGGCTTTGTCCCGACTAGAAATGCCGCATAAGCAGCAGTCTTGGATTTTTACACTCAGACGCTGAAGCGGGGAACGCCTTTCAAGACTGTGCTCGTCACCCGGACCGTTAACGCGGTTTGGGGCGTCTGGTTCCCCCACAACCAAGACATAAAGGCGTGGTCGGCTTTGGATGGCCGGGCTACAGCTCGCTCTGCTTCATCGCACTCACGACGTTGGCCGCGCTTTTTTACATCCGCGGCAGGAGCCGGTGTGGGCAACAAAGCGCGGGTGTTGCGCGTTACTGACACACATCATCACAACGAAGGAATATTTCATGGACGAGAATCGTATCGCTGGAACGGCAAAAAACGCCGGCGGCAAAGCGCAGGAGAGTTTTGGCCGGGTTACCGGCGACGCCGAAACGGAAGCCACGGGGATCGCGAACCAGGTAACCGGCAAAGCGCAAGATCTCTATGGACAGGCGCGGGATAATGCTTCCGAGATGGCAGGCGCCGTACGCGACGGTGCCTCTTCTTTGGAAACGACGCTTCGCAACTTCATCGAGAACCAACTCTACACCGCAGTCGCGATCGCAGCCGGTCTAGGATGGCTCTTTGGCAGGACACGCCGGCCGTTGTAGTTCTTTCAAGCCGGATTGCCGGAACGCGCCGGCATCATTCGCGGTATTCTGGACATTCTGCGCGCACGGCGAAAGGTAGACGGGTCGTGGCGGACAACGAGGACACGGACGGCCGCGGAGGACCTCGGCCTGAAAGCGACACGGTGCAGCGGCCTCCGCGGGGATTGGTACTTAATCAGGGCCGCCCGCGCACCACGCGCGAAGCATCAGGCACCGACAGCGAGGAACTACGCGCCGCTAACGAGGAGTTGCAAGCGATCAATGACGAGTTGCAGACCGTCAACAGCGAATTGAAACTCAAGCTCGAAGCGATCTCCCGAGCCCACGGCGACTTGCAGAATCTGGTGGCGACGGCCGATTTCGGTACTTTGTTTCTTGATTCCAGCCTGCGTATCAAACGGTTCACGGATCGGGTCACCGATCTGTTCAGTATCACCCAGACCGATGCCGGGCGGCCGATCACCGATTTCGCGCATCAGCTCGACGATGATGATCTGATCAAGGATGCACGGGCTGTGCTCGCTGATCTGGCTCCGCTCCGCCGCGAAATTCGCAGCCGCAGCGGTCGCTGGTACGACATGCGGATACGGCCTTGCCGGACCGGCGACGACGAGATCGACGGCGTCGTCATCGCCTTCGTCGAAGTGTCCGATCAGCATCGGGTCGAACAGGCGCTACGCCGGCAGGAAGAGTTGCTGCGGCAGCAAAAACATCTCCTTGATCTGTCGCGTGATCCGATATTCGTTTGGGACTTGGATGACGGAATCGTCGACTGGAACCGCGGCAGCGAAGAGCTTTACGGCTATAGCCGCGACGAAGCACTCGGGAAGGGCAAGGAGCAATTGCTCGGCACCAAGGTCCCCGGCTCCTCGTTCGCCGAGTTGAAAGCGAAGCTGGTGCAGGACCAAAGTTGGGCCGGCGAGTTGCGGCAGAAGACCAAAAGCGGAGACGAGCTGACCGTCGAAAGCCGCCTCCAGCTGGAAAACTTCAACGGCCGCCGGCTGGTGCTCGAAAGCACCCGTGACGTCACGGCGCGGCGGGCTTCGGAGCGGCGCCTGCAGCTGCTGCTGGGCGAATTGACGCATCGGGTCCGCAACACGCTTGCCGTCGTCCAAGCGATCGCGCGCCATACCATGCGCAACAGCAAATCGAAGGAGGATTTCGCCGAGCGCTTTGAGGCCCGTCTCTCGGCGCTGGCGAGTGCGCACAGCTTGCTGGTCAGCTCCGACTGGAAGGGCGCCGATTTCGCCGATCTCGCGCGCCAGCAACTCGCGCCTTATATCACCGATAATCCCGATCGATTGCGCTTGCAGGGCCCTCCGCTGTCGCTGCCGGCGGATCTCGCCACCCCGTTTGGCCTGGTGCTGCACGAGCTTGCGACCAACGCCGCCAAATACGGTTCGCTCTCGGTCAGTGCGGGGACCGTGAGCTTGAGTTGGACGATCAGCGAAACGAACCCGCAGCGGTCTTTGAAGGTCGTCTGGGAAGAAAGCGGCGCTCCGAATGCCACCGAGACAAGGTCGGAAGGCATGGGGTCAGCGCTGATCGACCGCGTTATCCCCGGCGCGCAGGTCGAGCGCGAGTACCAGCCGGGCGGATTGCTCTGCACCATCGAGCTGCCGATGCCGGAGCTGACGCAGGATGCAGGCGCCGCGAACTAGGGCGCGGGTCTCATTGACACGCAACCATAGCCGGACTGACGCAAGCTGGAGGAGGGCTTGATGACCGCCCATTCATAGGCGGTGAGTTCGTAGCGTATGATTCGACACTCCAGTTTTGGGAGCTTGAATCACGCGCAAGGCGCTAGCATCAACTTAAAAAATGCCAACGCGACAAATGCCGCGACGATGGCCTGATTTTACTTCCGCTTTCGGTGGTGGCGTAGCCGGCATGGCGGCACCTGCTGCTTGCGTCGTCCCGGTCGAAAATGACCCAACGCTGCAATCGCCGGCCAATAGTTGCTGCGATGCACAGTACAGCTCTCATTCAACAGCATTGAATCGCGAGGACGCCGGAGGTCCTCATTAGGACCGTCCTCCAGTCTCCGAAAGCCGACAGCCGCGTAAAAATGAACACCCACGGCCACCTCGCCGCTGACGCCCTAATTGATCAATTTTGCACAGTTTTTACGTAGGTAGGGGCGTACCTTTCCAACATTAGAGAAACTGTCCGCATCTTGGCAGGCCGTCTTTTTTGATTGATGCGCTTGCGGTGGGAATTTGTCCGGAAGGACATCGAAGATGTACATCTCCGCCGAATATATCCTCATCATATCAGTGCCAATTAACGCTCTGCTCGGCGCCATCTTGGGTCTGTGGTTTAGGGTGCCTGTGCTCGTCCCTCTCGTCGCCTTCGGCATCTTCGAAACGTCATTTCTGACGACGACGCTGCTGTCGGCGTTCGCGTGGGGTGTTGTTCTAGTGTGTTCGCTTGAAGTGGGTTATTTGGTTGGCTGTGCCCTTGGCACTATGTGGCTGCCGTCCCTCGTTAGGCGATTTCGTCGCGATTTCTCTGTCCCGCGGCACATTGAATTATCTGACCACTAATTCCGTGCGGTCCTGACC
>JBAUGC010000304.1:0-8524 GCA_049679485.1 Xanthobacteraceae bacterium | reverse complement strand
ATGCTATCCATTCCCTTGACCGGGGGAGCCTGGCCGAGGCTTTGGCGAACGAGATTGCCAAGCAACAGCGACAGCCGTTGTTGTTCGTCGAGATCAACACCGGCGCCGAGCCGCAAAAAGCCGGCATTGAGCCGCAGCACACCGATGCGTTTCTCGTGTTCTGCCGCGACAATTTCGGGCTGACGATTTCCGGCCTTATGTGCATCCCGCCGGTCAATGACGCCCCTGCCCCACACTTCGCGCTCACGGCGCAGATTGCCCGCCGCAACGGGCTTGCGCTTCTCTCCATGGGCATGAGCGCCGACTTCCCGATCGCGATCGCCTTTGGCGCAACGCACGTCCGCGTTGGCACCGCGATCTTCGGGACCAGGAGCCAGCCCGCTAACTATGAATCGTGATTCGCGTCTTCGGACTGATCCAGCTTATCAGCATCCGTAGATCGTGCAGCCGCAGGGCTACACACCCGGCAGTCGGCGCGAAACCCGGCCGCGCGACATGGATGAATACGGCGCTGCCGCGGCCGGCGATTCGGGGCTTCGTGTTGTGGTCAATCTCGATAAAGAGGTCATAGAGGCCGTCGTCGCGCCACAGGTGGTCGCCTGGTTCACTGGCCGACCGCTCAAAGGCTCGGTTATAGCGCCGGTCGGCAGGATCTTCGCACCAGGCATCGGCGGGACCGATGCGGCGCAGCGGCAGTGATGTCCGCGGGCGCGGCAGGCGGTCGGCCCGCCACCAAACCCGCACCGGCAAAAACTGACCGCGTGGGGTGCCGCCGTCGCCCTCGCGTTTGTTCGCCTTAACGCCGCCGCGCCCGAGCGCGACCGGCACGACGCGCAGACCAGCGCGCATCAAGCCCTGCGAGCGGCGACCCGGCCGAGGGTTAACCCTAATCGAGCCAAGGGAATTCCGCGCCATGCGGCAATGGCCTTGTCTGTGGCTAATTTCCCAACTCCCGCTTGCTCTTGTATCGTCGCATGTTCTACTTCGCGCCGGGCGGCGCAACAAAATCGCAGCAACGCGGTTTGGGGCCATTGCGGGAATTGGGACCAAATTGGCGGGGTTGTTCATTGACCGGCGGACGAGTGGCCGCGGGGACCGGGATCAATGCCGAACACACGTAAGATTCTGATCGTCGACGACGATGCCGAGCTGCGTGACGCGCTGACCGAGCAATTGTCGCTGCACGAGGAGTTCGAAGCTGTCGCGGTGGAGAGCGGCAGCAAGGGCGTACAGACCGCGAAGACCGGGCAGATCGATCTGGTGATCATGGATGTCGGGCTGCCGGATATCGCCGGCCGCGAGGCGGTGCGCATTCTGCGCAAGAATGGCTTCAAAGCACCGATTATCATGCTGACCGGCCACGACACCGATTCCGACACCATTCTCGGGCTGGAATCGGGCGCCAACGATTACATCACCAAGCCGTTTCGTTTCGCCGTGCTGCTGGCGCGCATCCGGGCGCAGTTGCGTCAGCACGAGGCCAGCGAGGACGCCATTTTCACCATCGGCCCGTACACGTTCCGGCCGAGCTCGAAGCTGTTGCTGAACCCCAAAGGCAGCAAGGTCCGCTTGACCGAAAAGGAAACCGCGATCTTGCGCTACCTGTACCGCGCCGGCCAGCGGCCGGTATCGCGGGAAACCCTCCTGCAAGAGGTGTGGGGCTACAATTCCGGCGTGACGACGCACACGCTCGAAACCCACATCTACCGCTTACGGCAGAAGATCGAGAAGGATGCCGCGGCCCCTGCGATTCTGGTCACGGAAGCTGGCGGGTACAAGCTTGTGCCGTAACTTGCGGCCATCATGACAATCGAGGACGACATCACGTTCCTTGAGCGGATTCCAATTCTCCGCCCGCTTGGCAGAGCTGCGCTACGCATTCTCGCCATCGGCGCCGAAAGCTACCGTGTTGAACCGGGTGAGGCGTTGTTCGCTGCGGGGGACGTCGCGGAAGGCGCCTATGTCGTGCAGCAGGGCTCATTCAGTCTTCGCCCGGAGCGGGCCGGCGAAGCCGACGTGCTCGTCGGTCCCGGCACCTTGCTCGGCGAATCCGCGCTACTGGCGGAAACGCGGCGCCCGGCCACCGCCACAGCGCGCGAGGATTCGGTGGTACTGCGTATTTCGCGGGCGATGTTTCTGAAAATGCTCGACGGCTATCCGGACGCGGCGCAGCGGCTGCGCGACGTCATTGCGGCGCGCGCGGATCAATGGGGGCGCGAGATCGAAAACGTTCGCGCCGCACTCACTCCCGGCACCAAGCCGCGTTAAGTGCGTCACGACTCAATACCTAAAGAATCCGCGTCTTGTGTCCCTGCCAATAGCGGTCCCGTAACAAGCGTTTGTAGAGCTTGCCGGTTGGCAACCGCGGCAGCTCGGCTTCGAAATCGATCGAGCGCGGACATTTTTGCCGCGCCAGATGTTCGCCGCAGAATGCCAGCAGCTCTGCTGCTATGTCCGGACCGGGCCCGATGCCGGGCATGAGCTGAATAGCGGCCTTCACCTCCTCGCCGAGATCTTCGTTCGGTACGCCGAATACCGCAGCGTCGGCGACTTTCGGGTGGGTGATGAGCAGATTTTCGCATTCCTGCGGATAGATGTTCACCCCGCCGGAGATAATCATGAAAGTCGCGCGGTCGGTGAGATAGAGGTAACCCTCCTCGTCGACATAACCGACGTCGCCGACCGTGCTCATGCTGCCATCGCTGGATCGTGCCCGCGCCGTCTTTACCGGATCGTTGAAGTATTCAAACGGTGTCGCGGTCTTGAACCAGAGCGTACCCGCGGTGCCGGCCGGGCATGGCTTCATATTCTCATCGAGCACATGCAGCTCGCCAAACAACACCTTGCCGACGGTGCCCCGATGCGCCAGCCACTCGGCGCTGTCGCAGGCAGTGAAACCCAATCCTTCCGTCATGCCGTAGTACTCCAGAATGATCGGCCCCCACCACGCGATCATTTCTTCCTTCACCTGCACCGGACATGGCGCGGCGGCATGGACTGCGGTTTCGAGCGAGGACAGGTCGTAACTTCGGCGCACGGCTTCCGGCAGCTTCAGCATAGCGAGAACATGGTCGGCACGAGCTGACTGTGTGTGACCTTGTAGCGCTGCACGAGCTGCAGATATTGCTCGGCATCGAAGGTTTCCATGATGATGGCAGTGCCGCCGCGATCAATGGTGAGGCTCACCGCCGCCTGTGGCGCCGAGTGGTAGAGCGGAGCCGGCGAGAGATAGATCATGCCTTCGCGATATCGCCAGAGCTTGTCCAGAAACGCATAAAGCGGGAGTTGCTGGGACGGCGGCTGGACCGGGAGCGGCCGCAAGATTCCTTTCGGCCTTCCCGTGGTGCCGGAAGAGTAGAGCATGCCGGTTCCGAGGCACTCGTCGGCGACCGCAGTCGCGGGATACGCCGCCGTCGCTTCTTGTAGGTTTTGCACCCGCGCGCCCTCACCCTCGCCATCAACGATCAGGCAAAGCTCGATCTTTGGACAGCTTTTAAGCGCAGCCGCGGCCACGCCACGCTTGGCTTCGGACGTGATCAGGATTCGAGATTCGCTGTTGTCGAGGATGTAAGCCAGCTCTTCCGTTGTCAGGAACGAGTTGACGCAGGTGTAGTAGACGCCGGTTCGCGCGCCGGCGCTGCAGCACTCGACATAATGCGCGTTGTTTTCCATGAAGATGGCGTAGTGATCGAGCCGATGCAGTCCCCGCGCGCGGAGCAGGTGCGCCAGCCGATTGCTGCGCGCCTCGAGTTCGCCGTAGGTCAAGACTGCGCCAGTCTGCGCCATGATCACGGCCGGATGGTCCGCGCGCGTGGTCGCGTGCTTCCCCGGATACATCGGCGCTCTTCCCTTAGATTGTTTATTTGTAGTTCCAGCGTCGCAGTCACCGGCACGTGCTCGGAGGGATGCGTTGCGCTGCGACAATCCCTAATATATGGACAAATGCAAAATGGCACGACGAGCATGATTAAGGTCTCAGCGTCCGAGTTTCAGCGCAATATCGGCCGATATCAGGACATGGCCCTCGTGCAGCCTGTCGCGGTGACCGCAACGGACGCGAGCGCACCGTGATGATCTCCGTCGATGAATATCATCGGCTCAAGCGGCGCGACCGTCAGGTGCTCGCGCTCGAAGATTTCACGGACGCGGACATTGCGGCCCTGGAAGAGACACGGGCACCTGACTCCTCAAAGGCGTTCGACCGCGAATTCAAGCCGTAGGCGCGCCATCCGGCCACGCACTTCATGCCGGATCGCCACTTCTATCTTTCTCTGCTTCGAGCAGCCTGTTAATCGACTGTGTTGTGCCTAGCTCATCCAACGCAAATCGCTTTGGATCGTGCTTTGCTAGCACTTCCCAAAAGAAGGCCACATGATTGTCGGGAAACCCGCGCTCAATTGCGGCCCTGATCTCCGCCGCCGTGTACCCGTCGCTTCCAAAGCACACCCACGCGACATTTGCTGCGATGCCTCCTATGGCCTGATCAAGCCCCATTGTCTGACGCATGATCGGGCTCGCTCCGAGTTCTATGAGGTCGGTCAGACATTTTTCAGAAAACACGTTGGGGTCAATTCCCAGTGCTTCTAAACCCGCTTTCAGCATCCGCTTCTCGCGACGGAACGCCCAAAATATCATCTAAGAACGCTCGTGGCTGTAGGTGCGTTGCCGTGCCAGCATAGTGTGGCCGATTCGCTTCGCCCATAGGGGAACACCATGGATTTTGCATACTATGAAATGGAAATTTGTCGCTGATGCCCGCACCGGGCAGCGATACACACTCTTGTACATCCGAGGGCTGTTCATCGACCGATGGGCCGTCGACGGCACACTGCACGCATCGCCCGAGCGTGCCGCCCTCGCGTCTCTGAATGGCCGATTCGTTTGGTGCGAGGATCACCGGTACGGACTTATTCTCACTCACGCGGAAGATTTTTGCTCGCGCGACATTTTGGCGAAGGATGAAGAACGTGCGAAGCGCCGATACGGCGACATGGCGAGCGCGACGCGCGGCACATAGCCAGCAGGTAGCCCGGGTTTAGCGCAGCGAAATCCGGGAAAGATCCTGCAGATTGCACGCCGCTCCCCGGGTTTCGCTGCGCTCAACCCGGGCTACACTTCCAGCGTAGCAGTCACCGGAACGTGGTCGGAGGGGCGCCTGGCGCTGCGATATTCCTTGGCAACCGCGACAGCCGAGACCCGATCCGCCAGCACAGACGATGTCCAGATATGGTCGAGCCGGCGGCCTCTGTTGGATTTGGTCCAGTTTGGTGAACGATAGCTCCACCAAGTGTAGAGCCTGGTCGGCTCAGGCACATAACCGCGCACGGCGTCAACCCAGCCACCGGCCTTCTGCAGGCCGAGCAACTTCTCGCACTCGATTGGCGTATGCGAGACGACGGAGAGGAGCTGTTTGTGGCTCCAGACATCGCATTCGAGCGGCGCAACGTTGAGGTCGCCGACCATGATGGCGCGCCCCGCGGACGTCGGCCGCAGCGTTTCACAGGCCTGCATTTCGTCGAGGAAGGCGAGCTTGTGGGCGAACTTCACGTTCACCGACGGGTCCGGCACGTCGCCGCCCGCCGGCACGTAGAAATTATGCAGCGTTATCGGATCCTTTAGTCCGGCCCGCTCGCCGAGTGCGACCGCGACGTGGCGGCAGTCGCTCTTGCCGCAATAGGCTTTAATCGCCGTAGACTCGAACGGCAGCCGCGAGACCACGACAACGCCGTGGTAGCCTTTCTGGCCATTGAGCGCAAAGTGCTCGTAGCCGAGCCGCTTGAACTGCTTGCGCGGAAATCGGTCGTCCGGGCACTTGGTCTCCTGCAAGCACAGAATGTCGGGCTGGACCGCCTTGATGAATCTGCCGACGAGCCCGATGCGTAGCCGCACCGAATTGATGTTCCAGGTCGTGACTTTGATTTGCATTCAAGCTTCGCAGTAAACGGCACGCCCGCGGTCGAATTCGCGGCGGGAGCGTCATATATAAGATGAACGCTGATAAGTCTCCAATTGGCGACGACGATCGTGAGAGACCGGCATGCAGAGGCAAGCGCAGCGGCCGCAGGTGGTGATCGTCGGTGCCGGCTTCGCCGGGCTGGAAGCGAGCAAAGCGCTCGCCAAAGCCGCGGTCGACGTGACGCTTGTCGACGCGTACAATCACCATTGCTTTCAGCCGCTGCTCTATCAGGTCGCAACCGCGGCGCTGTCTCCCGCCGATGTCGCCTGGCCGATCCGCGCCATTCTGCGCGCCCAGCAGAATGTCCGCGTGATCATGGCGCGCGTGACCGCGATCGACCTGCAAGCGCGCCGTGTGCACACGACCGAGATCGATTTGCCGTACGACTATCTGGTCCTCGCCACCGGATCGACGCACTCCTATTTCGGCCACGACGATTGGGCGCCGTTCGCGCCCGGGCTCAAACATATCGCGGACGCGACCGAGATCAGGCGGCGGTTCCTGCTCGCGTTCGAGCGCGCGGAAGTGGTCGAGGACGAAGCGGCGCGGGCGCGGCTTCTGACTTTCGTCATCGTCGGCGGCGGTGCGACCGGCGTGGAAATGGCCGGCGCAATCGCGGAGGTGGCGCAGCGAACCCTGCAGCACGATTTCCGCCGCATCGACCCGCGCAAATCGCGCATCATTCTGATCGAGGCCGGCCCACGCTTGTTGCCGACGTTTCCTGAGGCGCTGTCCGACTACGCGCGGCGCTCACTGGAAAGCATGAGCGTCGAGGTCGCGCTCAATCGCAAAGTCACCGGCTGCGACGCGGACGGCGTGACCTTGGATGGCGACCGCATTGAGGCCGCGACGGTGATCTGGGCCGCGGGCGTCGTTGCTTCGCCGGCGGCAATGTGGATCGGCGCCGACCACGATCGCGCCGCCCGTATCAAGGCAAATCCGGACCTGACCGTTCCGAGACATCCCGAGATTTTTGCCGCCGGCGACACCGCGAGTGTGATGGATCGCGATGGCCAAACCGTTCCGGGCATCGCGCCCGCGGCCAAACAGATGGGCCGCTACATCGGGAAAGTCATCGCCGCACGGGTCGAGGGAAAGCCGGCACCGCCGCCGTTCGCCTACCGTCATCTGGGCGAACTTGCCGCGATCGGCCGCAAGTCGGCCGTGGTGAAACTCGGGGTTTTGCAGCTCACCGGATTTCTTGGTTGGCTGTTTTGGAGCGCGGTCCATATTTATTTTTTGATCGGATTGCGCAACCGCTTCGTGGTCGCGCTCAACTGGCTGTGGAGTTACATGACCTTCAAGCGCGGCGCACGTTTGATCGGCATCGCGCCGCGGTGAGGCTCGAAACCTCGCCAAACGTTATTTGCAAATGTTGCGCCTGGCGCAATACCGCGCATTGACGCTGCTTCCGCCCCTCATAGAGTTTCCGCGGTCACCAGTAACCGGGTGGACCGCGACGCGGTCCGTAGAGGGGTCCTGCCGTGAAATTTGGGATGTTCTACCCGGTCGCCGTCGCGTCCGAAGCCGACCTTGGAAAAGGTCTCTGGGGACTCGATCGCAAGCGTTACATGACCGCCATCGACGAACTGCGCGAACAGGCGATCGCCGCCGACGAGACCGGCTGGACCTCGATGATGTTCGCCGAGCACCACTTCGAGATCGAAGGCTACCACGTCACGCCCAACCCGCTGATGCTCAATGTCTATCTGGCGCAGCACACCAAGCGGCTGCGGCAAGGGCAGATGGGGCTGGTGCTGCCGAACTGGAATCCGTTGCGGCTTGCCGAGGACATCGCGATGGCGGACCATCTCACCGGCGGCCGCCTCGATGTTGGGCTTAGCCGCGGCTACCAGCCTCGTTCGGTCGGGGTGATGGGCCAGCATTACCGCGCCAACGCGGCCGGCACCGGCCGCGCCGAGGTCGAAGCGGTCAACCGCAAGATCGTCGAGGAGTGGTTCGAGGTGATGCGCCGGTCCTGGACCGAGGATCTTTGGGAGTACGAGGGCGAGTTCATTTCGGTGCCGCCGCGCGGCCTGGAATGGAAGCATCCGATTTCGGCCAAACTCAATGCCGGCGTCGAGGACGGCATCCTGACCCGCGTTGCGACCGTTCCCAAACCCAAACAATTGCCCTACCCGCCGCTGTTCACGACGCTCAGCCAAAGCCCCGAGACCATTAATTGGTCCGCTCGCATCGGCGCCTCGGTGGTCACGCTTGCCGCCGACCTCGATATCGTGCGCTGGGTGTTTCAGACTTACGTCGACGAGGCTGCCAAGCATGGCCGCAAGGTGCGGTCCGGTGAATATTCCACCAAGGGCGGCATGGTTCTCTGCCGCAACGTCGCTGTCGGACGCACACACGAGGAAGCGATGGAAACCGCGCGCCAGGGCTCGGCATTCTGGACCCACTGGCTCGGCGAATTCGGCTTCTTCGAAGCACTGCGGATGAAAGGCCAGGAAGGGCCGGTGCCGAAAACTTTCGAGCAGATGCTCAAGAGCGGCATGCAGATCGTCGGCACTCCCGACGAAGTCGGCGAGGAAATCCAGCGCCTGAAAGATACGCTCG
>JBAUGC010000303.1:0-2729 GCA_049679485.1 Xanthobacteraceae bacterium | reverse complement strand
GTCGAAGACTCCGCGGTGTGGTCGTCACCCATCAGCGCCAGAACGCCGCCGTTCTTCGAGGTGCCGGCTAAATTGGCGTGGCGGAAAACGTCGCCGGTGCGATCGACGCCGGGACCTTTGCCGTACCACATGCCAAATACGCCATCGAACTTGCCCTCGCCGCGCAGTTCCGCCTGCTGCGTGCCCCAGATTGCGGTCGCGGCGAGATCCTCGTTGATGCCGCCCTGAAAGCGAATGTCGCTTTTGCGCAGGAACGGTTCGGCGCGCTGGAACTGGCCGTCGAGCCCGCCCAGCGGCGAACCGCGATAGCCGGTAACGTAGCCCGCGGTGTTGAGCCCGTTGCGCCGGTCGAGCTCCTTCTGCATCCGGCACAGACGCACCAGCGCCTGGAAGCCGGTGACGAAGACATGGCGGTGGCCGAGGTCGTATTTGTCGTTGAGCTTGACGTCGCGCAGCGCCATCGGGGGTGGCCTTCAACTGTGACGAGCCAGTTTGCCCCGATGGCCTCGATTCTGCCAGAGGGCGCTCTATTACCGTTATATAGAGCTAGTACGATGGATTTGAAGTTCCCGCCATCCTTGCCGCTAGCTCGTGTAGGAACGTCAAATCCGCCGTACTAAAGGCGCTGCGCGCCCTACTCCACCGCTTCGAACCGGTAGTAGTTCGCGAACCGCAGCAGCGGCTCGTCGGCGAGCACAAACAATTGTGCGTCTGAGGTCGCTTGATGGCTGATGGCATGCCAACCCGGGGCGACGAAAGTGTCGCCGCGCTGCCAGAAGAAGCGCTTGTCGCCGACCGTTGTTTCGCCAGCACCTTCGGCGACGTGAAAGACGGTGTTGGCCGTGGTGCGATAGCGCCGGGTCTTGGTGCCGGAGGTCAATCGCTCCATCGACAGGCCCATCGGCGGCATGTCAGGCGCAGCAAGCGCGATGCGCGCGCCGTAGAAACCTTCGGCGTCGGGCGCCGCGGCATCAAGGCCTCGCAAAATATCCTCGCGCTTGAAACGGAACGGAGAGCTCGCCACCACGCGCTCGACGTTCTCATATTTTTGCGGATACTCTTGGTAGAACATCGGCTCAAGCAAATGGGTGAGCGGAACGTCGAGGCCGTCGAACCAATACGCTGGCGCACTGCCGTCGTGGCCGTGGCCGTGCCAGCACCAGCCGGGCGTGAGCACCACGTCGCCGGTCTCCATCGGCATTTTCTGGCCGTTGACGATGGAGAACGACCCTTTGCCATCGACGATGACGCGGAGCGCATGGGACGAGTGCCGGTGCGAGGGTGCGACCTCGCCGGGCAGGATCATCTGATAGGCGCAGACCAGCGTGCGCGTCGTCTCAAAATTGGTGCCCGGTGCTGGATTGCGCATCACCAAATTACGCCGCTCAGCAAGAGAAACGTCGATCAGCCGGCCTGCGGCGTCGAGCCCGGCCTTGGCGTCCTCATAGCTCCAGTGCGCCGGGCTGAACTTCGGTCGTGGCTCGCCCCACAGGATCGGATTTTCGCGCGGGACCCAGCCGGGCGTAAAATTGCGCTCGCCGGCGGCTTCATAAAGCGTGTCGAGCGTCGGGATATCACGGCCCGAAAGGCCCGGCGCGAGGGCGGGGCCGGCGGCAACCGTGGCGGTACTTGCAGACATTGGGAGTCTCCCCTTTGTTTAGTGCTTGAAATGAGGCATCACTTCGCGGGCGAATAGCGTCATCGATTGGCTGGCTTCAGGCTCCGGTATTGCACCGAAGTTCACCTGTAGCGAGGCGGATTCGAAGCCGCCGACCTCTGCATCGTAGGCTGCGACGGACTTGAGGATGTCGTCCGGCGTGCCGATCCAGGCCGAGCCTTTCTCGACCTGCGATTCAAACGTCTCGTTGGAGATCATCTCGATCATCTTCTGGTAGTTCGGATAATCCTTCGACGACACCCCCGACATCCAGTCCGACGCGGCGTTGACGATGGACTTCAGATAAACATTCAGCGGTTCGCGGGCGACCGCCGCGGCCTTGTCGCGGCTGTCGGCGCAATACATGTGGAACGCCAGCATGACTCTGCCGCGCCCAGCGTGGCCTGCCGCCGCCCACGCATCGCGATAGACTTTCAGAAGCTCGCTCATGTGGGCACCGGCGAGCGGGATGCCCATAAGGTGGTGACCGAGGCGGCCGGCGTTCTCGAACGAATCCCTGGTCGACAGCGCGGCGATCCAGAATGGTGGCCGTGGCTTCTGCGTCGGGCGCGGAAGCGACGTCACCTTCTCGAAACTGTGGAAGCGGCCCCGCGCGGTGACGTCCTCCTCCTCGAGCAGGCGGCCGATTTGCTCGACGCCCTCGTCAAAACGGAGCCGGCTCTCGTCCATCGAAATGCCGAAGCGGGCAAACTCGTGCGGTAAAAACGCGCGCGCGAAGCCGATTTCCACGCGGCCCTGGGAGATCGCATCAACCATGCCGATCTGGCCGGCGAGTTTTAATGGACTGTTGAAAACCGGCAGGACCGCACCGGTGATCAATCGCATGTTGCGTGTAACCGCAGCGGCGGCACTCAGGAAGATCAGCGGGTCGGGACTGTAGCCGCCGTAAGGATGAAAATAATGCTCAACAGTGCGCACGTTGGCGTAGCCAAGCCGCTCCGCCAGTTGTGTGAGCTGCAGCGCCTCACTCCAGTATTGCGCGGCCGTTTTCTGGTCCGGACCGATCGAGGGGAAAAACTGGATGCCGAATTCCAAAATACTTCCTCCCTGC
>JBAUGC010000302.1:0-2393 GCA_049679485.1 Xanthobacteraceae bacterium | reverse complement strand
CGTTCGGCGAAGTCGAGAACGAATTTTTTCTCGTAGCTGTCGAGAAGGCTGTGCATGAAAACTCCAATGAGCGGACGGCGGACTTACTCAATGGTGCCGTTTTCACTGAGACCTTTGCGGAAGGCGGACCCGAGTGCGACATTGACCTCTTTTTTAGTGATGCAGGCGCGGGTGAAGGCGAGAAACAGATACGGCATCCATGAATTCCTGGAACTCCTCAAACCAAATCGCGGGCGTCATGAAGACTCCCCTATTCGGTCGATTGCACGTGAAGGATAGCCCCAAAACGCGATTTGCGCGACGCACCCAGACAGCGATAGGTGTCTAATTGCCGCAAACGAGACGGGGCGCGGTCTTCGAAAGACTTTTCGTCATTTCCGTAGATTGGGAGAAAGGCTGCCTACAGCTTTCACTCGGCCCAAGAAGAGGCCCGCGGGGATTGCCCTACGAAGAAAGCCGTAGGATCATGAATTCGGGGGCGTTGGAGAACTGAAATGGCAAAAAGAGTCGCTGACGTCGTCGTGGAAACCCTGCAGGCAGCCGGTGTAAAAAGATGCTGGGGAGTACCGGGCGATACGCTGAATTTCGTCACCGATGCGATCCGCCGCAGTGAGATCGAATGGGTGCATGTGCGGCACGAGGAGGTGGCCGGTTTCGCGGCCGGCGCAGAAGCAATGCTGACCGGTCATCTGACGGCCTGCGCCGGATCTTGCGGTCCGGGAAGCCTACATTTCATCAACGGGTTATTTGAATCGCACCGCAACCGTGCGCCGGTTGTACTGATCGCCAGTCAAATCACAAGTGAAGAGCTTGGCTTCGACTTCCCGCAAGAAGTGGACTTTGTGCCGATCTATAAGTCGTGCAGCTTATTCTGCGATGAAATCCGAACACCGGCGCAGGCCAGACGCAAAACGGCGATGGCCGCTCAGGCGGCACTTTCAAAACGTGGCGTAGCCGTTCTGATCTTGCCGATCGACGTCTCCAAGGCTGATGCGCCGGATGAAGCTGCGTTTGCGGTCCACGTCTCCCAGCCGGTGATTCGTCCAAGTGATTCCGATCTCGAGCGCATCGCCGGCGTGCTGAACGGAGGGGAGCGTGTCGCAATCTACGGCGGTTCAGGGTGCGAGGGCGCGCATGACCAGTTGGTAGCATTGGCCGAACGTCTAAAAGCGCCGATCGCCCATACCTCACGGGCCAAGGATTTCATTGAATACGACAACCCGTTCAATGTCGGCATGACCGGGATCTTCGGCACGGCGGCGGGCTATCACACACTGATCAAGTGCGACACCTTACTGCTTCTTGGGTGTGATTTCGCTTGGCGCCAATTTTATCCCGAGCACGCGCGGATCGTGCAAATCGACATTGACCCGACGCATATTGGTCGTCGCCACCCGGTCGATATCGGTGTAGTGGGGGACGTGAAGGCGACGCTTGAGGCGCTCCTCCCACACCTGACGCCCCGCCAGGACAGCAGTTTTCTGGACGACTGCGTCGAGCGTCACGAGAGCGCGCTTAAGAGGCTCGACAAGCGGGCGACCGTCGGCCGCGGCGGGGCGATCCATCCGCAGTACCTTACCCGCCTTATCGACCAGTATGCTGCCGATGACGCTGTGTTTACCGCCGACGGCGGCTCGCCCATGGTCTGGGTGCTACGCCATACCCGCGCCACCGGTAAGCGGCGCACTATCGTTAGCCTCACTCATGGAACCATGGCCAACGCCATGCCGCAGGCGCTCGGCGCCAAAAAGGCCGCGCCGGACCGACAAGTCATCTCCCTAAGCGGCGATGGCGGCCTGTCGATGCTCTTGGGTGATTTGATTACAGCGATTCAGGAGAAAATCCCGATCAAGATCGCTGTGTTCAACAACGGCTCGCTTGGTTTCGTCGAACTGGAGATGAAGGTCGAGGGTTTGTTGGATGCCTATACCAACTTGGAGAATCCGGATTTTGCCCGCGTCGCTCAGGCGATCGGATTCCACGCGCAACGAGTGGAGCGAGCGGAAGAACTGGAAGCAGCCGTACGCGACTGGATTGCCGCTCCGGGCCCGGCGCTCCTCGACGTATTAACCGATAGGATGGAACTCGTCATGCCTCCAAAGATTGAGCTGGCCCAGGTCTTCGGCACCGCTCTCTATTCAGCGAAAGCGGTGCTCTCCGGACGTGCCGGCGACGTGTGGGAACTCCTTACTGACAGCATCGCCTGACTGCGTTGGACGCCGACAGATCTCGATCGATCTATGCCTGGCCCGGTCCGCCGGCGGCGCCGTAAACTTGGCTAGCCGCAATGGCTGCACGTAAATCGATCAAAGTCGCCCTAGTCGCCTGATTCAGTCAGATTGAAGGGTATAGATGCTTAAGTTTGATGCGAGCATTTTTAGTGGTGAATTGCC
>JBAUGC010000301.1:0-8782 GCA_049679485.1 Xanthobacteraceae bacterium | reverse complement strand
CGTTGGCGCGCAGCGCTTTGCCGGCCTGCCAGGCGGCTTCGCCGCCGATGCCGGCCGCGCGCGAGGCCCAGGTGCCGCCGCCATAAGGCACGTTGTCGGTATCGCCGGTGATGACCCGGACGCGCTCGATCGGCACCCCAAAGGACGTCGCCACGCATTGTGCCAACACCGACTCGGTGCCCTGGCCCTGCTCGGTCACGCCGGAGTGCACAAACACGGCGCCGGTGGCATCGAGCCGCAGCGTGGCGCCGTCCTGTGAGGAAATGCGCGCACCGCCGACGCCGTAAAACGCGGCCGACGGATTGGTCACTTCGATGAAGGAGGCAAAGCCGATGCCGCGATGAATGGCGCGCGCCCGCAGGGCCACTTGCTCGGCGCGCAATTTGGCGTAGTCCATCATCGCGAGAATCTTGTCGAGCGAGGCGTGGTGGGAGAGTTTTTCGAATTTGATACCCGTGGCGCCGGCAGCGGGATAGGCGTCATCGGCAAACAAATTGCGCCGCCGCAGTTCCACCGAGTCGATGCCAATCTTCGCCGCGGCGAGTTCGACCAGGCCTTCGGTTACCGCCGTCGCGATCGGATGGCCGACGGCGCGGTACTGACACATCACGTTCTTGTTCTGGAACACCACGCGGGCGCGCGCCCGATAGTTCGGGCAGGTGTAGGGCCCGCCGACCAGATTGACGACCTGATTGGCTTCGATGCCGCTGGTGCGGGGATAAACTGAATACGGACCGATCCCTGTCAGGTCGTCGATCTCGAAGGCGGTGATAGTGCCGTCGCGTTTGACCCCGATTTTCGCTTTGACGCGGTGGTCGCGTGCGTGAATGTCGGTGGCGAAGCTCTCGAAACGATCGGCGACGAACTTGACTGGCCGCCTGAGCAGTTTTGACAGCGCGACGGTCGCCATTTCGTCCGCGTAGATGTGCACCTTGATGCCGAATGAGCCGCCGACATCCTTGGTGAGCACGCGCACCTGATGCGATTCCAGATCAAGGTGCTTGGCGAAGATGTCCTGGGTCATGTGCGGCGCCTGGGTGCCGTGATACACGGTCAGGCGCTCCTCGCCAGGGTTCCAGTCGGCGACGATCGCGCGCGCCTCGTTGGTGACGCCGGTATGGCGGCCAAAGATGAAAGTCGCCTCCGCAACCGCATCGGCTTGCGCAAAGCCTTTGTCCGGATCGCCGGCAACCAGCGCCCGCTCGAAGGTCAGATTGTCGCCCAGCTCCGGATGAATCACCGGTGTCGATTTGTCGAGTGCGGTTTCCGCGTCGGTTACGGCCGGCAGTGGCTCATAGTCGACGTGAATAAGCGCGCACGCATCTTCTGCTTCAGCGCGGGTGCGGGCGACGACGGCGCACACCGCTTCGCCCTGCCAGCAGGCGCGGTCGACGGCGATGGCGTACTGCGGCGCCGATTTGATGCCTTTGAGATGCGTCAGCACGCCGACCCACGGTGTGATCACCTTGGCAATCTCGGCGCCGGTGACGACCGCGACCACGCCGGGTGTTTTCTTGGCTGCAGCGGTATCGATGTTTTTGATGCGGGCGTGCGCGTGCGGCGAGCGCAGGAAGGCCACGTGCACCATGCGTGGCAGGGTAACGTCGCTGACGTATTGGCCACGGCCTTGAGTAAGCCGCGCCAGGTTGGGCCTCGGCACCGAGCGGCCGATATACGAGTTCGGGCGGTCAAGTGCGGAGAGGCCCGGAATAACGTCGTCGACGATTTTCATTTCCCCCGACTTTTCTTCCGCCCCGCAGGGGGCAGACTACAAAAACCGCGTCGGCCACATCAGCGTGCGCCACATGTGCGACGATGGAGAATTGTCGAAGCCGAGGCCTTCTTTGGGCTGCTTGAAGTGACGGCCGATAATGTCGCCGAAATCGTCGAGGTTGACACTGGCATTCGGATCGAACGAATAGATGTCGTTCATGGTGATCAGCCGCGAGGTCATGTACCACTTGTGGTTCCGCGCGCGCTCGTATTCAGCGACGATATACGGCTCGGGTTTGTAGTCGTCGCCGAACAGCTTGAGATACATTTCGGGATATTCGTAGCCGACCGAAGGATCAGGGAAGAAGCGCAGCGCCTGGTGCATGCGTACCGCCCAGGCCACCTCCTCGTCGACATAAGGCTCGATCATCTGCGCGCCCCAATAGCCGTGGTCGCAGCGGATGAAACTTGCGACGCCGATGTCGTGGAGGAGGCAGGCAAGCACCACCTTCGCGGGGTGCCCGCCTTTGAGCGCATGCGTGGCGCTCTGCAGCAAATGGCTGGTGGTGGCAAAGCGCGCCTTGAAGAAGTCGATCAGCGTCGGTTGGTCCGGCATTTTCGGCAGCCGCGGATCGGCGCCCATGAGAAAATACTTGCTCGGATTAACGGCAAGGAGCTTGTCGCTGACGTCCATCTGCACTTTGCCGTCGCCAAGATAAAACAGCGTCGACCTCGTGGCGATGCGCTCGCTCAGATCGTGCATCATCTGCGCTTCAAGCTCATCGGCGCGCTCCGACAGCGTCAGCGGTCTTGCATGTTCGTTCATGTCAGCTTGCCTTCTTTGTCCGTGTCAGCGCTACCGCCTCGATCGCATCGACGATCGCCTGATAGCCGGTGCACCGGCAGTAATTGCCGGAAATGTGTTCGCGGATTGTGTCGCGGCTGGGCACGCCGCCCTGCGACAACAGCTCCTCGGCGCCAATCAGCATGCCGGGCGTACAATAGCCGCACTGTAGCGCGTTGCGGCGCTGGAAAGCCGCCTGCAAATCGGCAATGGCGCCGGAATCCGACAGGCCCTCGATGGTTTCCACCTCCGCGCCGTCGCACTGCACGGCCAGAACGAGACAACCGCGCACCACGTCGCCGTCGAGCCGTACCGTGCAAGCGCCGCAGACGCCATGCTCGCAGCCGATATGCGTGCCGGTGAGCGAAAGATCGTCGCGAAGGAAATCAACCAGCGTCTTGCGCACCTCGACCCGCGCGGACACGTCCTCGCCATTCACACGAACATTAATGTCCAGGTGGCGCACGCTCATGCGGAGTCCCGGCGGCCGCTGATGTTAACCGGATGGATAGCATCGCGCGCCTCATGTGTCATTCCGGCTGTGCCTCGCCTGATCAGCAAGGACGGCTTGCACCGGCCCGCGCTTACGGATTTGGTACCGCCGCGCCGAAGGCAGCCGGCGGGTCGCTGCCAGACAATGAGGACTTAAGACCGTGCCGGACAGCTTGACCGATCTGATCGCCGAACTCGCAGTCGCCAACCGCATCCTCGGCCAAGAAGGCGTTCTCGACGCTTTTGGCCATGTCAGCGTGCGCCACCCCCACGATTCGGGCCGCTATCTGCTCTCGCGTTCGCGGGCGCCGGCTCTGGTCGAGCCTGACGATATTCTCGAATACACGCTCGATTCCGAACCGGTGAAGCCGCCCATCGCCCGGCCTTATTCGGAGCGCGTCATTCACGGCTGCATCTATCAGGCGCGCAGTGATGTCATGGCGGTATGCCATCATCACGCGGCGGCGGTCCTGCCGTTTTGTATTGCCGGCAAACCGATTAAGCCCGTGTTCCATCTCGGGGCGGTGATCGGCGAAGAAACGCCGATGTGGGATCAGCATGACGAGTTCGGCGACACTAACCTGCTCGTAGTCAAGCCCGAAGAAGGCCGTTCGCTGGCGCGCGCGCTCGGCCAGCATTCGGTGGTACTGATGCTGCGCCACGGCGCGACCGTCGTCGGCCTCTCGCTGAAAGACCTGGTTCTTCGTTCGATCTTCATCTGTCAAAATGCCGAGTATCAGTTGCGCGCACACACGCTTGGCTCAGCGTCGCCGTTGTATCCCGGCGAGATCAGGAAGGCCGACGTGCTGCATCAGCAGCGCGCCGGCGTGGATCGGGCCTGGGAATATTACTGCGTGCGCCTCAAGGAAAGCGGCCGCTGGCCGCCGAAAGCCACGGCGAAGGCGGCGCGCCGCAAGCAGCAGTCGGCTCCTCCTGCGTCACGTTCCGCCGGCAAGACAAAGCGGCGTCGATAACATGATGGCAATCTCGCGCCGCAGGCTCGTTCCGATACTTACGGGCCTACTCGGTTTACCGCACATGCTACGTCGGGGTTCCGCCATGGCAGCAGATAACGCATTCCCGGCCGACTTCGTGTGGGGTGCTTCAACATCGAGCTATCAGATCGAAGGCGCGGTCGACGTGGACGGCCGCGGCAAGAGCATTTGGGATGTGTTCTGCCACACACCGGGGAAGGTGAGAGACGGCGATACCGGCGATGTGGCTTGCGACCACTATCACCGCTGGCCCGAGGACGTCGAATTACTCGCCCGCGGCGGTTTCAAGGCTTATCGTTTCTCGACGGCGTGGCCGCGAATTTTGCCGGCGGGCTCCGGGGCCGTCGAAACGCGCGGCCTTGATTTTTACGATCGCCTGGTCGATGGGCTCGTTGCGCGCGGCATTGCGCCGTGGCTTTGCCTCTATCATTGGGACTTGCCGCAGGCGCTGCAGGAGCAGGGCGGCTGGGTCAAACGCGACACTGCCGAGAAATTCGCCGACTATGGGCGTATCGTGGCCCGTCGCCTTGGCGACCGTGTCAAGCACTGGGCGATGTTCAACGAGCCCAACGTGCACGCGCTGTTCGGCTACGGCATGGGCAGCCACGCGCCCGGCTTGACCGGCATGTCGAACTTTCTGGCGGCGATTCATCATCAGAACCTGGCGCAAGGGCGCGCGCTGCAAGCGCTGCGCGCCGAGCGCGGAGATTTCCGGCTCGGCACGGTGATTTCGCTGCAGCCGACGCGGCCGTCGCCGGGTCACGAAGCGGACCAAAAAGCGGTCGCGCGCTTCGATGCATTCTGGAACGGCGCGTTTCTCGATCCGCTGTTCAGGGGCGACTACCCTGCGGCCGTCGCCGCTGATTTCGCGCCACTGATTGCGGCCGACGACTTGCAGGTCATCAAACAGCAGGTGGATTTCCTCGGCGTCAATTATTACGCGCCGGCCTACGTCGCCGACGCACCGCAGACTCTGTTTGGCGCATGGTTCAACGCCGTGCCTCCCGGGACGCGCTTTACCGCCATCGGCTGGCCGATCGATGCGGGCGGTCTAACGGAAATTCTGATCACCCTGCGCGAGCGGTATGGCGACCTGGAACTGTATGTGACCGAGAACGGCGCCTGTTACGATGATCCGCTCGCCGCCGACGGCACGGTGCACGACGAGGATCGCGTGGCGTATCTGCGCGAGCATATCGCGGCAGCCCATGCCGCGCTTGCGGCAGGCGTAAAACTGCGCGGATATTTCGTCTGGTCGCTGCTCGATAATTTCGAATGGTCGGAGGGTTACAGCAGGCGCTTCGGCATTACTCATGTGGATTTTAAGACGCTCAAGCGCACGCCCAAGGCGTCGTTCGCCTATCTCGCCGACGTGATCCGCAACCGCGGTTGATCGTTTCGTTTTTTCAGCCGACCAGCGCTTTGGTGAACTCGTGGACGTTATGGCGCATCATGTCGATATAGGTCGCGGCCGGGCCGTGCGGCTCTGACAACGCGTCGGAATAAAGCGTGCCGCCAATGATCGCGCCGGTCTCGCGGGCAATCTGAGCCATCAGGCGCGGATCGCTAATGTTCTCCAGAAACACCGCGGGAATCTTCTGCTTCTTGATCTGAGTGATGATCCTGGCGACGTCCTTTGCCGACGGCTCGGCTTCGGTCGACACGCCCTCGGGCGCGATGAAGGCCATGCCGTAGGCGGCGCCGAAATAGCCGAAGGCGTCGTGGGTGGTGATGATTTTGCGGCGATCGGCCGGAATGCTGTCGATTGCTGCCTGGACCGCGCTTTCCAGTTCGTCGAGTTTGGTGAGATAGGCCGCGGCATTGGCGTCGTAGGTCGTCTTGCCGGCCGGATCGATCGCGACCAACCCATCGCGAATGTTGGCGACATAGATTTTCGCGTCGTCAACGGATTGCCAGGCATGCGGATCGATCGGGGTGCGTCCGCTTTTGTCTTCATCCTGCATGTGGCGTGGCGTGATACCCTTGGTAACGACGATCATCGGCGCCTTGGTGCCCGAGGCGGCGACGAGCCGCGTCATCCAGCCCTCCAGCCCGAGGCCGTTGATGAAAACGATATTAGCTGCCGCGAGCTTTCTGGCGTCGCCCGGTGTCGGCGAATAGACGTGAGCGTCACCGTTCGGCCCGACTAGCGTCGTGACGTCGACACGATCGCCGCCGACGTTGCGCACCAGATCGCTAAGGATGGAGAAGGTTGCGACCGCTTTGATCTTGCTGGCCTGCGTTTCTTGCGTCGCCGCCGGCGTCACGGTCAACGCTGCAATGACCGCCGCGAAGCCTGCGGTCAGCAAGAGTCGTCGTGCGATCATGACACACTCCACCGTTGCCATCGCCGCTTACGCTTCGAGGTGGCGCTGCGGCAGTGCGAGCCAGATCAGGCCGCCGACCGGACCAAACACGACCGAGAGCGCATAAAAGGCGCCGGCCACCAGAATGATGGCCGGGCCGGACGGCAGGTTGGCGTGATACGAAACCAACAAGCCGGCATAACCTGAGACCGCAGCGCAGCCGATGGCGACCCCGATCATGGTGGTGATATCGCGCGCCCAGAACCGCGACACCACTGCCGGCAGCATCATGATGCCTACGGCAAGCAGCGTGCCGAGCGCCTGAAAGCCGCCGACGAGGTTTAGGACGACCAGCGCCAGGAACGCGATGTGGGCGGGTCCGCCGGCCCGGCTCACCGAGCGCAGATATCCCGGATCGACGCATTCGAGCACCAGCGGCCGCCAGATTAGCGCGAGTACGACAAGCGATACGCTGGTGATGCCCGCAATCAGCATCAGCGCCGGATTGTCGATCGCAAGCACGGAGCCGAACAAAAAATGCAGGAGATCGACGTTGTTGCCCTTGGCCGAGACGATGGTGACGCCGAGCGCAAGCGAGATCAGAAAGAAAGCCGCGAGCGACGCGTCCTCCTTGAGTAGTGTCGCGCGTGCGATCAGGCCGGCGCCGAAGGCGATGAGAAAGCCGGCGATCAGGCCGCCTCCCGCCATCGCAAACAGGCTCAAGCCGGCGAGCAGAAAGCCGATCGCCGCGCCCGGCAGAATGGCGTGCGCCATCGCATCGCCGATCAGGCTCATCCGCCGCAGCATCAGAAATACGCCGACCGGCGGCGCACCAAGCGCCAGCGCCAGTGAGCCAATCAGTGCGCGGCGCATGAACTCGAAATCGGCGAACGGAGCGATCAGGGCGTTGTAGAGCATGCGCGATGTCAGGCCGCTTCAACCGCGCAGGCCGCGGCTTGCTCGTCGAATGCCTCGCACATGCGGCGCGCTTTGTTCAGGTTCTCCGCCGTCAAGACCTCGCGCGTCGCGCCCCAGGCGACGGGTTCGCGGGCAAGCAGCAGGCTCTGCGGAAAGCTTGTCCGCACCAGTTCAATGTCGTGCAGGGCGGCGATCACGGTGCGCTTTTCACTGTGCCAGCGCCGCACCAGGTCAAGCAGATCGGCGGAGGTCTTCGCATCGATGGCCGTGAACGGCTCGTCGAGCACGATCAAACGCGCATCCTGCAACAGCAAGCGGGCGAACAGCATGCGCTGCATCTGGCCGCCGGACAGCGTGCCGATGGTGCGCTGCTCGAACCCGGTCAAGCCAACGCCGGCGATCGCGGCTTCGATCGCGCTGTGATCCTTGCCGCCGATGCCGCCGAGCAGCCCCTTCCGCCGCCACAGCCCCATGGCGACCATGTCGTAGACGGTGATCGGAAACGAGCGGTCGATATCGGCAATCTGCGGCAGGTAGGCGATGTCGTGGGCATTGAGGCCGTCGCGTTCGATGCTGCCGGCGAGCGGCTTCAGGAACCCGACGATACCTTTGAACAGGGTCGATTTGCCGGCGCCGTTGGGTCCGACCACGGCGACGAGGGCGCCAGTCTCCACTGCGCCGTCGAGGTGATGCACCGCGGGGTGGCGCTCGTAGCCGAGCGTGAGATTACGAAAGCGCAACGCTGCCATGGCCGGTTCTAGCGAAGCGTCCAGAGCACGGCGGCCCAGATCAGTGCGATCAGAACCCCGGCGATGGCGACCCGCCGCGGCGCCGACAGACGGAGCAGCGAAGGTGCAATGGTCGAGGACGGATGCGACGTGCCGCTGTGATGGTGGTGGACCATAATGTAACAATATAACATCACACTTGCCCGTCGTCACCCCGGTTCATTAAGAGGCCGGCGGGGTCGAACCTTGCGAACCGACAGGGCTGGCCAGAAGAGCCTTTGCCCAATCGTGGCCCGCCCGGTCATTCCCCCGTTAGTGAAGACCGGATTGTCTCGTCGCTTTGCTCCGCCCGATGACGTAATCTGGTGCTGGCCGGTATCAGCGCAAAAAACGAGAGTTGAGTACCCTAAGATGAGCGAGCCGAAAGCCCGCACCGTTTGCGTTGGCGAAGTGCTGGTCGTACTGGCGCGGGGCGCTGATGGCCGGTTCGCGCTGTCGTGCGGCGGCGATACCTTCAACACCGCCATTTATCTGGCCCGCGCCGGAATCGATGTCGCGTTCGCCACGGCGCTTGGCGACGATCGCTATTCCGACAGCATCATGGCGCTTGCGGCCGCCGAGGGAGTTGCCGGGCATGTCATGCTGCGGGTGCCTAGCCGTCTGCCGGGATTATGCCTGGTCGATGGCGAGCCATCCGGTGAGCCCAGCCTGCGTTACTGGCGGGACGGCGCGCCGGCCCGCGAGCTGTTCGAGCTGCCCGACTGGATGGTGATCGCGCAAAATCTG
>JBAUGC010000300.1:0-4117 GCA_049679485.1 Xanthobacteraceae bacterium | reverse complement strand
CTTCTAACGTTCGGGCGATTTCAGTTCCCAATCCCGAAACAACTTCATGAGTGCCGTTTGGTCTCGGCGAGGATCTCAAGCGGTAATACGTCGACCGAACCACCTGCGACCTGCCGGATTTTCTCCGTATAGCGGGAGAAAAACGAGCTTTGCTGTAACGCCTTGACCGCCGCATCATCTGCCGCAGTGGCGAGATGATAGTAGTCCGAGCCGTCGCGGTTCTTCATGCAGCAATACGAGATTTTCCCTTGCAGCGCCGGATCGCTGTCGATCGCGGCAATAAAGGCTGCGACATCCTGATGCCACGCCTCCGGCGTCGCATTCTGCAGGCGATACCTGATGAGAAATTGTTTCATGCTCGATCCCCAATAGCAATGCCGTTCGAATTCGCAAACCCGCGGCGATTGGCGGTGCCAGTACTTAGGTGGAGAACGAACATAGGTGCAAGTACGGACAAAAATGATACTATGGGTGTAATCATAGTGCTGGAGCGCGCATCATCGATGCCAAACCTACCGTCGAAACGCCTGCATCGTTGCCCGGTCGCCGCATTTCAGAAGATGATCAGCGGCAAGTACAAGCTGCGGATCCTGTGGGATCTGCAGGATGGGCCAAAGCGCTACGGCGAGCTCAAAACCGGGCTGCTTCGCGGCGCCGACGGAACGGCGGAAATCGCGCCGCGCGTTCTAAGCCGCGAACTGAAAGCGCTCGCCGGAAGCGGGCTCATCGTACGGAAGGATTATGGTGTCGTGCCACCGAAGGTCGAGTATCGGCTGACGCCGGTCGGCCGCAGCTTCATCCCGGTGATTGCCGGGATTCGCAAATGGGGCGAGCGGTATTTGAGCGGCGAGCGGCTGCGGATGGCGAGCTAATGCTTCGTCACGTTTCATTGCGGCTTACGGTGCCCGCGAGTATCGCGCGTTATCATTCGGCGCATGGGCGTCAAATACGGCGCACTCCGCCCGAACAAGACGCCAAGCGATTTGATCTGGATCAAAGCGCCGGGTGACTGTGAGAGCAAATTCGTTGCGCCCGCAACGATTGGGGTCTTTTGGCCTCATTTTTGCGAGTGGCGGCGCGGTTACGGGGGTAACGCGCCGCCTTATTCAATCCCCAGCGTCACACGCGGCGTCTCGAACGCCGAAGCGGGTCGCAATTGCCGGGAACGCCATGGGCCAGATTGTACTCGCGGCCAAAGTAACGCACGTCCCCTCATTGCTACTGTCCGAGCGCGAAGGCGCGCTCAAGGGACGGCGGAAGCGGCCGATCGAGTCGCTGAAGCAAATCGGCAAGCGCGCGCGCGAGCGCGGCGCCGACACGTTCCTCATTTTCGATACCCATTGGCTTTCGAACTTCGGCTTTCACATCAACGCCAATGAGCGGCATACCGGCAACTACACCAGCCACGAAGCGCCGCACATGATCCAGGATCTGGCCTACGACTATCCGGGCAATCCGGTGTTGGCCGATCTGATTGTCGAAGAAGCGGTCGGCCATGGTCTTGATGTCCTCGCGCACCGCGTCCGCAGCCTGGCGCTGGAATATGGCAGCATCGTTCCGATGCGGTACATGAATGCCGATGGCGGCCGCAAAGTTCTGCCCGTTGCATCGCCGTTATTTGCCAGCGTCGAAGAGAACCGCAAATTCGGCGAAGCTTGCCGCCGTGCGATCTTACGATCGGAGTCAAACGTTGCCGTCCTGGCGAGCGGCTCGCTGTCGCACAAGGTCATCAGCAATCGGGATGTCGGCGAGGGGCAGTGGGATATCGTCTCCAGCGAGTTTAACCGCCAGATGGATCTTCGCGTGCTCGAACTCTGGCGCGACGGCCGCTACCGGGAATTTGTCGGCTTGCTGCCGGAATACGCCACCAAATGCAGCGGCGAAGCCTTGATGGCCGACACGGCGATGCTGTTTGGCCTGCTCGGTTGGGAAAACTACGACGGAAAAGTCGAGCAACTTTGCGACTACTTTTCGTCCAGTGGTACCGGCCAGGTGAACGTCGAGTTTCACCTGAACTGAGGGCGGCCATTTGGCCGCGCCGCCATCACCGCCGGCCGAACAGCTTGTCGAGCAGCCAGGAGTCGAGAGCGGGAGGCGAGGGCGGTGTGGCGCTGGCGCCGGGATTGCCGGTGTCTGTCCGCGGCAACGCCGACCAGCCGCCGTTGCCGACACCGGGGAGACCGACGGGCGCGACGCCCTGATGTGCCGTCCTCATGAAGCGGCTCCAGATTTCGACCGGAAGCCCGCCGCCGGTCGCCTTGCGCGTCGGCGTGTTGTCGTCGTTGCCAAGCCAGACTCCGGTGACGAGGTGCGAGGTGTAGCCGATGAACCAGGCATCGCGGAAATCCTGACTGGTACCGGTCTTGCCGGCGGCAGGCCAGCCGGGGAGGTCGGCCTTGCGCGCGGTACCGCTCACCAGCGTCTCGTGCATCATCGCGTTCATCATCGCCACGTAGCGGGGATCGACGATGCGGCCAAGGTTTTGCGTCGAGCGGGCGTAAAGGGTTTTACCGTCGGCTCCCCGTATGCGCTCGACCACATGGGGCGAAATCGCGAATCCGCCGTTGGCGAATGTCGCGTAGGCGGTCACCAACTCTAGCACCGACACTTCCGAAGTGCCGAGCGCGATCGAGGCATTGGGCTCAAGCATCGAGTTGATGCCGAGCCGATAGGCGGTGCGGATCACCGCGGCCGGACCGAACTCCAGCGTCAGGCGCACCGACACCGTGTTCAGCGAATTGGCGAGCGCCTGCGTCAGCGTGACTGGGCCCATGTACTCGTGCTCGTAATTTTCCGGCTTCCAGCCCTTCACCGCGATCGGCGCGTCGTCGCGAACGGTGTCGGGCGTGAGTCCGTGTTCGAGCGCGGTGAGATAGACGAACGGCTTGAATGCCGAGCCCGGCTGGCGTTTGGCGGCGATGGCGCGGTTGAACTGGCTGTCGGCGTAGCTCTTGCCTCCGACCAGCGCACGCACGACGCCGTCCGGTGTCATGGCGACCAGCGCGCCTTCGCCGATGCCGAGCTTCTCGCCTTTTTGCGCCAGCGCTTCCGCCAGCGCCCGTTCGGCCGCGCCTTGCAGCGCCGGATCGATCGAGGTCTCGACCACGATATCCTGATCGAAGCGCCCGACCAGGTCGTCGACCGCGTCCATGATCCAGTCGGCGACATAGTTGACGGAGTCGGCCCCGGCCGGTTTCACCGCGCGCGCCGGATGAGCGAGCGCAAATCGCGCGGCGTCTTCGCCGACCAACTTTTGCGCGGCCATGTCGGTGAGCACCACCCGCGCCCGCCGCTCGGCCCCCTCCGGGTTACGGTTCGGCGCCAGCCGCGACGGCGATTGAACCAGGCCGGCAAGGAGCGCCGCCTCGGCCAGCGTCAGTTGCCGCGCCGATTTTCCGAAATAGCGTTGTGCCGCGCCTTCCACGCCGTAAGCGCCGGAACCGAAATAGACGCGGTTGAGATACAGCTCGAGAATCTGCGCTTTAGAAAATTTATGCTCGAGCCAGAACGCTAGCACCATTTCCTGCAGCTTGCGTGAGACGGTGCGCTCCTGGGTCAGGAACAGATTTTTGGCGAGTTGCTGGGTGATCGTCGACGCGCCTTGCGAGGCGCCGCGACGCATTAGATCGGCGATGACCGCCCGGGTGATGCCTAACGGATCGACGCCATGGTGCGAATAGAATCGGCGATCCTCGATGGCGATGAAGGCTTTCGGCACGTAGTCCGGCAATTCGCGCAACGACACCGCGGCGCCGCCCATGTCGCCGCGCGTCGCAAGTGTAGCGCCGTTGGCACCGACGATGAGCACCGAGGGCGGGCGCTTGGGAATTTCCAGCGACTGGATCGGTGGCAGACGGATGCCGACCCAAACTAGCGCGCCGATCGCCGCGATGACCACCCACAGCGTCAGCACTACACCCCAATACAGAAGATGGCCGAGCGCCGAGCGGCCTTTGCCGCCGCCGCCTCCGCGCCGCGGTCTCGTCTTTTGCGGCGGTGAAGTGTCTTTCCGCCGGCGGCGGCTGCCATCGCCACGGGTCTTGAGCGGGCCACCGGTGCGGTCCTGCGGGCGCAGCCGCAGGTCAAGGCGGGCAGCGTCGAGCGCACGCTTCCATCC
>JBAUGC010000299.1:0-2063 GCA_049679485.1 Xanthobacteraceae bacterium | reverse complement strand
GCCCGCCGGACAGCGCTTTGACCGGATCCTTGAAGCGCTGGAAATGCGGGTTGAGGCGGCCAATGACTTTGCGGGCCTCGGCTTCCATCGCGATGTCGTCGAGCGTTCCCCAGCGCGTGCGCAATTCGCGGCCGAGGAACAGATTGGCGGCGGCATCGACGTTGTCGGCCAGCGCCAGCGTCTGGTAGATCGTCTCGATGCCATAACTCTTGGCGTCGCGCGGATTGGCGATGATCGCTTCATCGCCGCGAACGAAGATCGCTCCGGTATCGCGCTGATAGGCGCCGGAGAGAATCTTGATCAGCGTCGACTTGCCGGCACCGTTATGGCCGACGAGCGCCATCACCTCGCCGCCGTAAAGATTGATCGAAGCGTTATCGACCGCGCGGATGCCGCCGAACGACATCGAAATATCGCGCATGTCGACAAGAGGGATGCGGGCGGCATCCATGCTCTATTGCGTCCTGCGCCGGTAGATGGTGTCGAGCCCGACCGCGAGCACCAGAATGGCGCCGACGACGATGTTCTGGAGCGGAGTATCTACCCCCAGAAGCACCATGCCCGACTGCAGCGACTGCATCAGCACCGCACCGAGCATCGCGCCGGCCACAGTGCCGACGCCGCCGGAAAGCGACGTGCCGCCAATCACGGCCGCGGCGATGACCAGGAGTTCGGCGAGGACGCCTTCGGAGTTGGTTGCGGCGTCAAGCCGCGCGATCGAGATGGCGCCGCTGACGGCGGTGAGGAGTCCCATCAGCATGAACACTTTCATGATGACCCAGCGCGTATTGACGCCGGCAAGCTCGGCGGCTTCAGGGTTGCCGCCGATTGCGTAGACGTAGCGGCCAAAGCGCGTGCGGGTGGCGAGGAATGTGACGGCAACGCCGGCGCCGATTGCGATCAGAACCGGCACCGCGATCCCGTGAGCGATAAAGAGGCCGCCATCGGGAAGCGCAATGTGATTTGCCAGCGCGTAGCGGCGCACGCTCCCGATCGGCCAGGGATAGGCGTTGAAAATTGCGACCGCGGCGACGATCACCGCGCAGGCCGTGCCGCCGAGAAAAATTTCGGCCGTCATCGGCCGCAGTGGGAAGTGAAACTTCGTGCGACGGGCGCGACTCTGCGCCAGCAGGATGATCACCGCTACGCACGCAATCGCGGCGACCATCCAGCTCCACGTCGCGCCGATCGAGCCTTCGGTGCCGCCGCCCATCAGCCGGAATCTGCTGTCGAGCGGCGCGACCGTCTGGCCGTGCGTCACCCACCACGCTCCGCCGCGCCAGACCAGGAGGCCGCCAAGCGTGACGATGAAGGAGGGGATGCCGAGATAAGCGATCACAAAACCCTGGAACGCGCCAAGAAGGACGCCGAGCAAAAGGCCGGCAGCGAGCGTCAAAATCCAGGTCGCTGGATGTTCGAAGCCAAGAAACGCCGGAAGCAGCGTGGCCTGGATCACGCCCATGACCATCCCGACGAAGCCGAGCATTGAGCCGACCGACAGATCGATGTTGCGGGTGACGATCACGAGCACCATGCCGGCCGCCATGATGGCGACCGACGACGATTGCACCGAAAGATTCCAAAGATTGCGCGGCGTGAGAAACAGCCCACCGGAGAGGATGTGAAACACAATCCAGATCAGCAGCAGCGCGCCGATCAGGCCGAGCATCCGCGTGTCGAGTTCAGTGGCCTTGAGAAAAACCGCAAGCGGATGCGAACGGCCCAGTTTCATCGGTATGTCGCGATCAGCCGCAGACTTTCACTGTGCCGGGCTTCACGCCCTGGCAAACTTCGTCCTGTTTGATCCAGCCGGCGTCGATGACAATGCCGAGGTTGTCCCTAGTGATCGGGATCGGCTTCAGAAATACCGAGTTCATCTCGACTTTCTTCGGGCCGCCGGCGAACTTCACCGCGCCCGGCACCTCGCCCATCTTCTTGCCGCTGGCAAGCAGCGCTGCGATCTCTGCGGCCTGCTTGCCGAGCTCGCGGGCGTCCTTCCACACCGACACCGTCTGCGTGCCAAGCGCGACGCGGTTGAGCGCGGCGTGGTCGCCGTCCTGACC
>JBAUGC010000298.1:0-4233 GCA_049679485.1 Xanthobacteraceae bacterium | reverse complement strand
CGCTCAATCAGCATCCGCTGGTCGGCGAAGCGCGCGGACTTGGTCTGATCGGCGGGGTAGAACTTACCGCCGACAAGACCAGCAAGCGTTCGTTCGACCCGCGCCACGGCGTAGGTGCTCGGGTGGTTCGTTTCGCAGAAGACGAAGGCCTGATCGTGCGTTCGGTCGCAGGCGACATACTGACGCTGTCGCCACCGCTCATTATCAATGCGGCACAGATCGAAGAGCTATTCGATCGGCTCACGCGTGCGCTTGATAAGGCGCTCGATTGGGTTACGCGCGAACGGCTCACGCACGCGTGATGGTTAGCGTTGAGTGCAAGGCGCGCTCACGACCGCGGAAACCATAACAGCAAAAGGTACGGAAATAGCGCCGGAACAGCGTGCCGCAGCAGCTTGGGCACGCTAAGACCCACCTCATGAAGGTCGTGCCACAGGCGAAAATTGAAGACGGTGCAAAACCCGTTACTGGAGCGCATGTAACCAGGCGCCGGGTGCTCGCCGGGACGGCCGGACTCCTTGGCCTTTCCGCGATCGCTACCAGTGCCTACGCCGGCGGCGTCGAGCCGCATGGACTTGTGGTGACGCGCTACACACCTCGACCATCGGCTTGGTCTGCGGGCCGCGAGCTTTCGATCACCGTGATCGCCGATCTCCATGCCGGCGGCCCGGATATGACGCTGCCGCACATTCGACAGATTGTCGAAACCGCGAACGCTTTGAAATCCGATCTTGTCGTGCTGCTCGGCGACTATACGACCAGTTATCTGTTCGTGGACAACCCGGTCCCATACTCGGTATGGGCCGCCGAACTGGCGCAGATCAAAGCTCCGCTTGGGACTTGGGCGATCCTCGGCAATCACGATTGGTGGAACGACGTCGCGGGCATCCGGCAGGCGCTCGCCGATGTCCGCATTCCCGTCCTCGAGAACCTTGCCGTGATGCTGGGCGAGAAGGGGAAGCGCTTCTGGCTTGCTGGTCTTGGCGATCAGCTCGCCTATCCGCTCGGGCACCGCCGCTTTCGCGGCGTCGATGACTTGCCGGGAACACTGGCCCAGGCCCGAACCGAAGACCCCATCCTGCTTTTGGCACACGAGCCGGATATATTTCCGCGCGTTCCCGCGCGTGTCGCACTGACGCTATCCGGCCATACTCACGGCGGCCAAATTCGGCTGCCGCTGATCTGGCCGGCCTTCGTTCCTTCCAAATACGGCGCGCGCTTTGCGTACGGCCACGTTGTCGAAGATGACCGGCATCTGATTGTGTCCGGCGGACTCGGTACGAGCTTCATACCAGCCCGCCTCGGTGTGCCGCCCGAAATCGTGCACATCCAACTCGGCGTTTGAGGGTTCTGAAACGATAATGCCCGGCACGAGGCCGGGCATTAGGAGCCAGAATTCAGATGATGCAATCAGTTGGTGCCGCTGCCCGGCGCGAGCGCCAGTCGTGGACTGAACGGCGCATCGCCTTGGTGCGGTCCAAGAACAATGACTAGAGTGCCCACCTTGACGTGATTGTACAGGTCGATGGCATCCTCATTGGTCATACGAATGCAGCCAGACGAAACCGCGCTGCCGATCAGCTCCGGCTGGTTGGTGCCGTGGATGCGGTAGAGCGTGTCCTTGTTCCCTGAGTACAGGTACATCCCGCGCGCGCCCATGGGATTGTGCGGGCCGCCTGTGACGTACGCTGGTAAGGGACCGAGCCGCGCCTGTTCGCCTGATGTTGGGATCCATGCCGGCCACTCTTCCATGCGGCCGACCTTGGCGATGCCGCTCCAGGCCTGCGCGTCTTCGCCGACGGCGATGCCGTAGCGAATGGCTTTGCCCTGCGGCAGTACATAGTAAAGATATTTGGCGTCGCTATCGACAAGGATAGTGCCGGGGCCTTCCTTGCGGTGATACTCGACGATGCTTCGGCGGTAGCCCTCCGGAACCGCCGCCTGGTTGTACGGCAGGTTGGACATCAAGTCCTTGTCTTTTTGCTTCCACCCAGCCTGGCTCGACGGCTCAAGCGTCCCGGTGTCCGGGATGCAGCCGCCAAGCGCAACGGCGGCAATCACGAATGCTAGCGCACGCATCATCATAAGCTTACCTGCTCTTCTCGCGCCCAACCCAGAATCTGCCCCAGTATTTCCCGCATAAAACCCCATAGCGAAATCGTCGCAATCATTCCAGCGGTGCTGGCATGGATTGATCCACGTCAATGCGATGTGTTGCAGGAATGTCGCACTTTATCGTTGTTCACGCGATCCCTAAAGCAGAGTCAGCAATATGTTTCTTACACGTTAACCAGGGGTTTACCGGCATTCTATCAGCTAGAGGACAGGCTGAACGCGGCGGCAAAGTCATGCCGGTGGACGAATTGCCGCCCATTTCCGCCCGACTCAGCGCTTAGAGCTGCAACATCTCTCACGAGAATGGGAATGGGGTTCAATAATGAAGAAGATCTCTGCCAAAACGGCCACTAACGTCGACGACCAGCCGGCTAAAAATTCGGGTCAAAACACCGCGCTTCACCTCTGCTACGGCCAAATCGGAATTTCGGCCGTCGCGGCGGCGGTGCGCTATCAGGGCGGGGCCAAGAATCCGGCTTATGCGCCGGCTGCGATCGGCTCGTATGAGGAAGAAGCGACGGTTGCCTGAACCTGCCGACTTTATCAGGCTGGACGCTACGACAAGCCTGACACAGGGGACGGGATGTCCCCTGTGTCATTTTTGCCCTCCATCGCGAGAGGACTGGCGGTTACGATAAGGCATGGCCGGTTTCATCCATCGGCCAATCCATGAGCACCGTGGCCGATTTTTCCAGCGCCGAAATCGAAAGTGGCCGCCGCCTGTTTGCCGGCGAATGGAGCTTTTTGTCGGCGGCGGGCTCGGTCGACTCGCTGCCGCGGCCAACTGGCCTCGAAGTCGCGTTCGCCGGGCGGTCTAATGTCGGCAAATCGAGTCTGATTAACGCGCTCACCGGGCGCCGTGCGCTGGCACGCACCTCGAACACGCCCGGCCGAACTCAAGAACTGATCTTCTTCGGCGGAGCCGATCGCCTGGTGCTGGTCGATCTGCCCGGCTATGGCTACGCGGCGGCAGCCAAGAGCAAAGTCACCGCCTGGACGCGTCTCATTCATGACTACCTGCACGGGCGCGCCGCGCTGGGTCGCGTCTATGTTTTGATTGACGCACGCCATGGCTTGAAGGCCGTCGATGAGGCCATTCTCGACACGCTCGGCGAAGCTGCGGTCAGTTACCAGATCGTGCTGACGAAATGTGACGAGGTGAGCGAGGCCGAACTCGCAACACGCTGCGAGTCGGTGAAAGCCGATGTCCGAAAACGGCCGGCAGCTTTTCCCGAACTGATCGCGACCTCGGCGCGAACCGGCGCCGGCATTCCGCAACTGCGCGCAGCGATTGCGCGGCTGCTGAAGGAACGCCGCCCGTAAACGCATTGTCGTTGAGCCGTCACGCGGCTACATACACTGCGCCGAATGCACCCTGCCGAACGCCGGAAGATTGATGCAATGAGCCAGAGCGATCCCGTCAGCCCCGAGGTGCAGGCCCGCATCCTGTCGGAAGCGCTGCCGTATATGCAGCGCTACGACGAGGAAACCATCGTCATCAAATATGGCGGTCACGCCATGGGCCAGGAAAGCCTGGCGCGTGAGTTCGCCCGCGACATCGTGCTGCTGGAGCAAACCGCGATCAATCCGATCGTCGTGCACGGCGGCGGGCCGCAGATCGAAGCCATGCTCAAACGGGTCGGGGTGCAGTCGTCTTATGCTGCCGGACTTCGCATCACCGACGAAAAGACTCTTGAAATTGTCGAGATGGTGCTGGCCGGCTCGATCAATAAAGAGCTGGTCGGCTTTATCAACGCCGCCGGCGGCAAGGCGGTCGGCCTCTGCGGCAAAGACGGCAACATGGTGATCGCGCGCAAGCTGACGCGCACCGTGGTCGACCCCGGTTCGCACATCGAGAGGATGGTCGATCTCGGCTTCGTCGGCGAACCCGACAAGGTTGACGTTACCGTGCTCAATCAGATTCTCGGCCGCGAGCTCATTCCGGTGCTGGCGCCGGTCGCTGGCGCCGCGAACGGCGGCACCTATAACGTCAATGCCGACACGTTTGCCGGCGCGATTGCCGGCGCCTTGAAGGCCAAGCGCCTCTTGTTCCTGACCGACGTGCCCGGCGTCCTCGACAAGAATGGGCACCTGATCAAGCGATTGCGTGTCGAGGAC
>JBAUGC010000297.1:0-2211 GCA_049679485.1 Xanthobacteraceae bacterium | reverse complement strand
GGCTGGTGCTGGCTGACCTCGCGCGCGCTATCGCGGCCCGCCCAACCGCGCCGGCGATCAGCCTCGTCGTGATCTGCCGCGACGGCCCGCGCATGGCGACGCTGTGCCGCGCGCTCGGCTTCTTCGCCCCCGATATCGAGGTGCTGGAATTTCCGGCGTGGGATTGCCTGCCCTATGACCGGGCCTCGCCGCATGCGGACGTGGTGGCGCAGCGGATGATGACGCTGTCGCGGCTCGCCGGCGTCAAAGGTCGCGACAAGCCGGCGGTCGTGCTCGCCACCGTGAACGCCGTGCTGCAGCGCGTGCCGCCGCGCGAGACGCTCGCCCGGCAATCGCTCTCCGCCGTGCCGGGCAATATGCTGCCGATGGCGGGCGTGCTCCAATGGCTCGAACTCAATGGCTTTAATCGCGCCTCGACCGTGCGCGAGCCGGGCGACTACGCTGTGCGTGGCGGCATTGTCGATCTGTACGCACCCGGCATGGACGCGCCGGTGCGGCTCGATTTCTTCGGCGACACGCTGGAATCGATCCGCAGCTTCGATCCGGACACGCAACGCACCACCGATGAGCTGCGTGCGCTCGATCTCGTGCCGATGGCGGAATTCCAGCTCACCACCGACACCATCCGGCTGTTCCGCACCGGTTATGTCGCGGCGTTCGGCGCCGCCGGCCCCGACGACGTGCTCTACGAAGCGGTCAGCGAAGGCCGCCGCGCCGCCGGCATCGAGCATTGGCTGCCGCTGTTTCACACCCGGCTCGAGACGCTGTTCGATTACCTGGAAGAAAGCCCGGTCGCGATCGAGCCGCTCGCCGAAGAAGCCGCCCACGAGCGGTTGGCGCAGATCGCGGACTATTATCAGGCGCGCAAGGACGCGATCGACCAGCCGGGCGGCGGCGCGCCGTATAAACCGTTGCCGCCAGATCGGCTCTACCTCGCCGAAGCCGAGTGGCGCGAACGCCTCGATAACGCCGCGCTCGCCCGCGTGTCGCCGTTCGACGCGCCTGACGGCACTGCGGACGTGATCGAGATCGGCACCCACGCTGGCCATAACTTCGTGGCCGAACGGAGCGAGCCAAACGCCAACGTCTTCGATGCCCTGCGAAAGCACGTCGAGACGCTGCAGGCTGCCGGCAAGCGCGTCGTCATCGCCATGTGGAGCGACGGCTCGCGCGAGCGCATGGCGCATGTGCTGGCCGAGCATCGTCTCCTCAATCTCGCGCTGGTCGCGTCATGGCCGCAGGCGCTGGCGCTGTCCCGGCACCAGGTCGCGCTGGCCGTGCTCGGCATCGATTCCGGTTTCGCGACGCAAGACGCCGCGCTGATCACCGAAGCAGACATTTTGGGGGAGCGCCTGGTGCGCCCGCGCCGGGCTTCGAAGCGCGCCGAAAACTTCATCGCCGAAGTCACCAGCCTTTCCGCCGGCGACATCGTCGTCCACGTCGATCACGGCATCGGCCGCTTCATCGGCCTGCGCGCCATCGAGGCAGCGGGCGCGCCGCACGACTGTTTGGAAATCCATTACGCCGGCGGCGACAAGCTGTTCCTGCCGGTCGAGAACATCGAACTGCTCTCGCGCTACGGCTCCGAAGAAGCCGGCGTCGAGCTTGACCGGCTCGGCTCAACCGCTTGGCAGGCGCGCAAGTCGCGGATGAAGAACCGCATCCGCGAGATCGCCGGCGAACTCATGAAGGTCGCCGCCGAGCGGCTGTTGCGCGAAGCGCCGCGGCTCACCGTTGAGACCGGGCTTTACGACGAGTTCTGCGCCGGCTTCCCCTACGAGGAGACCGACGACCAGCAGGCCGCCATCTCGGCCGTGCTCGCCGACCTCGCCTCCGGGCAGCCGATGGATCGCCTGATCTGCGGCGACGTTGGCTTCGGCAAGACCGAGGTGGCCCTGCGCGCCGCCTTCGTCACCGCAATGACTGGCAAGCAGGTTGCGGTCGTGGTGCCGACGACGCTGCTCGCGCGCCAGCACTTCAAGACTTTCTCCGACCGGCTGCGCGGCTATCCGGTGCACGTCGCCCAAGCCTCACGGCTCGTCTCCGCCGCCGAACTCGCCAAGACCAAGAAGGGTCTCGCCGACGGCCAGATCGACATCGTCGTCGGCACCCATGCGCTGCTCGGCAAGGCCATCAAGTTCAGGGACCTCGGCCTCATCGTCGTCGACGAGGAGCAGCACTTCGGCGTCGCCCACAAGGAGAAGCTCAAGC
>JBAUGC010000296.1:0-12458 GCA_049679485.1 Xanthobacteraceae bacterium | reverse complement strand
TTGCCGAGGTGATCAAAATTGGCCGCCAGCCATTTGTCGGCGCGTTCACGCCCCAGCTCATAAAGATGTACCAGGAAATTCCAATCGCCGTTCAATCTGCTCGACCACGAAAACCCTCCGATCAAGTCTTCGGCTTCGATCGAGTGGATGAGCATTCGCTTGGCTCCGGATATTCTGTCGCTTTCGATCAGCTTGTTGAACAAGGCGATCGTACGCATTTCGCGAATGAGCGAGGTATTGAAGCTGATCTCCTGCGTGCGATTCATGATCGCGGGCGAAGTGGTCGGAACGCCCGGGCGCTCGGCCGGCGTGATGTGAACCATGATGATGTCACGCGACTCGCAATCATAGACCAGCGGAAAGATTGCGGGATTGCCTGCGTAGCTGCCGTCCCAATAATATTCGCCATCGACCTCCACCGCATGCATCATCAGCGGCAGACAGGTCGAAGCCAGTACGCGCTCGACGGTAAGTTCCGGGCCGGCGAAGATCTTCGCTTTTGCTGTCTGCACGTTAGTCGCACAAATAAACAGTTTCACCGCCCGTTGCTGGCGTACCCGCTCGAAGTTGATCGCCTCCTTAAGCAGATCCTTGACCGGATTGTAGTTAAACGGATTCATCTGATAGGGAGACGCGAAAAATGTCAGCGATTCCACGAACAAGAAACCAGGCGAGTGCTCGAGGCCGAAATCCGAATTCGCTTTGTCGGCTGCTGAGGCCTTAAAGATACCGCGAGACGAAATGTCGGATACTTTTTGCCAATAGAGCCGAAGTGCGTTCCTCGCTCCCTCGCGGCCGCCGGCGGCCAGGCCATCGGCCAGCACAACGGCATTGACGGCGCCGGCGCTCGTCGCGGTGATGCCTTCGAACTCCAGTCGCTCGTCCTCGATGAGGCGATCGAGCACGCCCCAGGTGAATGCGCCGTGGCTGCCTCCGCCCTGGAGCGCCAGGTTGACCACCTTCTGTCCGGCAACTTCCGCGCGTTTGGACCGAATTGCGCCGGCTTCTTCGTCTGAATGTTTCATAAATGTTTCATTGCCCACGTATCAAATTGCGATGGGGTGCCATGCGACTTCCCCCTCGAACTCGCAACAGAGCTATGCGCTTGCGCGCGTATTCCCCGTCACGCAAGAAAGCACGGCGCGGAAGGAAGAATCTAGGCGTGCGCCTTACGCTGCGGGTCGACGATGCCCTCAAGCTTGCCGAGAACCCGCATGCACGGCAGCACTTGCGCGAGGCTTGAATTCGGCTCGCGCTTTTCCTTGATGGCGGCGATGAACTCGCGATCTTCCAGCTCGATGCCGTCCATGGACACGTCGACTTTCGATAAGTCGATCTTTTGGTCTTTGCCGTCGGAAAGATCGTCGTAATAGGCCTTGTAGGTTCCGTTGTCGCAGATGTAGCGGAAGAACGAGCCGAGCGGTCCGTCGTTATTGAACGATAGCGATAGCGTGAGGATCGCACCGGACGGCACCCTGGCGACAATGCCCATGTCCATGGCGATGCCGAGTTGCGGGTGGATCGGCCCCTGCACCGCATAGCAATCCGAAATCGTCTCGCCGGTCTGATACTGGAACAGATCGATGGTGTGCGCCGAATGGTGCCACAGCAGATGATCGGTCCAGCTGCGCGGCTGACCGGCCGCGTTCATGTTCTTTCGCCGGAAGAAATAGGTCTGCACGTCCATCTGCTGGATTTTCAGTTCGCCCTTCTGGATCTTCCTGTGGACGTACTGATGGCTGGGATTGAAACGCCGCACATGCCCGCCCATGGCAACGACGCCGGTTTCCTTGGCGATGCGCACCAGCCCTTCGGCATCCTCGACGCTGTCGGTAACCGGAATCTCGACCAGCACATGTTTGCCAGCGCGCATCACCTGCTCGCCCTGGCGGAAGTGCATCTTGGTGGGTGTGGTGAGGATCACCGCGTCGGCGCGCTTGATGCCTTCGGAAAGGTCGCCGGTGTAGTGCGGGATGCCGTATTTCTTGGCGACTTCGGCAGTAGCGTCCTGGTTGCCGCCGACAAGTGATGTGACTTCGGCGTCAGGAATGCGCTTGAGCGCGTCGAGATGTTTCTGACCGAACGCACCTTGGCCCGCTACACAGATTTTCATTCGCCTTCTCTCAAAACAGTTTCAGGTGTCATGCGTCAAATCATCGTCATTGCGAGCGAAGCGAAGCAATCCAGTCCGGCAACGCGAGAGCTGGATTGCTTCGTCGCTTCGCTGCTTGCAATGACCTAGCTGCGGACGCGATGGACTTTGGCGCGCGCCGCGGCGCGCTTGTGCTTGGCCAGGGCCGGCTTGTGCTTGCCCGACGCCTTCACGCCGCGGCGGTGATTTTCAAGAATGATGTGCCCGACGGCCGTATTCGACGCCGGTACCGTGTAGAAGCGGTAAACCTCATCGACCTTGTCGTCGAGCGCGCCGCGCATGATCAGCCACATCACCATTTCAATGCCTTCGGCGCCGGCCTCACGCATGTAATCGAGGTGCGGAATCTTCACGAGCTTTTGCGGATCCTTCGACAGGTTGTCGAGGAACGCCTTGTCCCACTTGCTGTTGATCAGGCCGGCGCGCGGCCCGGAGATCTGGTGCGAAAGCCCGCCGGTGCCGAAGATCACGACCTTGAGGTCTTCCGGATAGGACTCGACCGCCTTGCGGATCGCCTTACCGAGCATGAAACAGCGATGACCCGTCGGCGGCGGATACATCACCACATTGACCGCAAGCGGGATCACCGGACACGGCCAGTGCGAATCCTTGTCGACCTTGCCGAACAGCAAATTCATCGGCACGGTCATGCCGTGATCGACTTCCATCTTGTTGCAGATGGTGAGATCGAATTCGTCGAGAATGACCGATTGCGCAATGTGCGAGGCCAGCGCCGGATAACCCTGCACCACCGGAACCGGACGCGGACCCCAGCCTTCGTCAGCAGGCGGAAATTCCGCGGCGCAGCCGAGCGCGAAGGTCGGGATCATCTCAACCGAAAACGCCGATGCGTGATCGTTATAGACGATGATCGCGACATCGGGCTTGGTCTCGCGCATCCATTCCTGGGACTTTACAAAACCCGAGAACACCCGCTTCCAATACGGCTCCTCGGTCTTACCGTTGTCGATTGCCGCGCCGATGGCCGGCACGTGCGATGATCCGATACCTGCGACGATTCTGGCCACGGCTCTACTTCCGTTTTGCTGATTTCACTTTGGACTTCTTCGCCTTAGCTTTGGGCTTCGGCTTGGCGGCGGCGGGCCGCTTCGCCGACCCGGCGGCGATAAACTTCGACGGCGTGTTCTTGCCGGAGCGCGAGCGATTGCCTTCGACCGAGCGGCCGCCGCCAAGCATCATCTTGGCATAGCCGTCCTGCGTACTGCCGGTCATGAGCGCGGCAAGATGCTGGAAGGAGTGTCCGTCGGTGGCGCCGAGCTTGGCGGTGAAATAGATATTGCCGCCGAGTTGAAGCATTCGATTGTAATCGCGCTTGAGTATCGCCTCGGTCTGTTCCAGCGTCAGATTGAACTTTTTCAGGTATTCCGGCTCGTTCGCCTTGAAGGCCTTGCGGTTGTCGTCCTTCATCAGCGACATTCAGAACATGTTGATGCCGAAACCCTCGCGGGAACGTTCGGCGTCGAACACGAACGTCCCGGGAATGTCGTCGTACACTTGCTCTTTGCGAGCCATCTCAGGTTTCTCCGGGCGTTTTTCCGGTTGGGCATCACATATATAGCGCAGACACGCTTGGCAACGTAAGCCGTCGCCGCAGTCTCGAACTCTTCTAACAATCAGGCGGCTTCCTGCAATATCTCGGCAAGCCGCTCCGGCATATCGAGCATGACGTCGTGGCCGCACGGCACCTCGTAGGTCCGCCAGCCCCTGGCGCGGGCGGTCGCCAGGCCGAAATCGAATGACTGGCTCGGGTACACCGTCGCCCTGATATAGGCCTTTTTCGCAATACGCTCGCGCGCTCCGGCCTGCGCCAGCGGCTGAAAAAAGGTCTTAGCCGGCTGCGGCGTGCATTGCGCGTCGACCCAGGCACGGTCCTTTTCGTTGACATGAAATATTGCGGCGGACCGCGGCGGCAAACTTGTCGAAGCCGCTTGGCCGGCCGGCAGTAACGCTTCCCGCACCGGCAGCGACAGCAGGTCGACCACGGCCTGCCCATCCTCCGGCATGAATGCATCAAGCATCACGAACGACGATATGGACTTTTCCATTTTCTCGGCGACGCCCGAGATCACCATGCCGCCGTAGGAGTGGCCGACCAGCACCACGTTATCCAGCCCTTGCCACTTCATCTCGTTGACGATGTCGTGAATGTGGGTGTCGAGGCCAATGTCGGGCGTGAGCAGATGCGAGCGTTCGCAGACACCAGTCAGCGTCGGCGCGATCACGTCATGTCCAGCGCGGGCCAGGAGCCGTGCAACGCGCTGCCAGCACCAGGCGCCATGCCAGGCGCCGTGAACCAGAACGAATGTCGCCACGCCTTCCTCCACCAATACGATTGTCGTTCGCCGCAGCCGGGCGTCGGGCAATTAGAGGCGCTAGCGCCAATAGAGCCGCATCGGGTTATCGACCAGCATCTTCTGTTGTTGCACGGCGGTGGGCGCAATTTTGGGGATGTAATCGACCAATACACCGTCGTCCGGCGCCACCCGCACATTGGGATGCGGCCAGTCGGTGCCCCAAATGACGCGATCCGGAAATTTTTCGACCAGCGCGCGGCCGAACGGGACCACGTCGTCGTAGGGCGGCCCCGCAACCGTCATGCGCTCCGGGCACGTGGCCTTGACCCAAAAATTCTGGTGCTGTTCGAGCAGCCGGTGAAAGCGCTGGTTGTCGGGATGATCGACGCCCTTCTTCACATCCGGCGTGCCCATGTGATCGACAACGACGTCAGTCGGCAGCGAGGTGAAAAAGTCCTCGAGTTCAGGGAGGTCGTGCATCTCGAAATACACCACGATATGCCAGCCGAGCTTTTCGACCCGGGCCGCAATCCGGTTGAGCACGTCGCGCGGGGTGAAATCGACCAGCCGCTTGAGGAAGTTAAAGCGCACGCCGCGCACCCCCGCCGCGTCCATCCATTTCAGCTCGCGGTCGGTGACCTCCTCGCCGACAAAGGCGACACCTTTGGCGCGCCCTTTGGAAGCGTCGAGCGCATCGACCATCGCCCGGTTGTCTTTGCTGTGGCACGACGCCTGAACAATCACGTTCTTGTCGAAGCCGAGAAAATCGCGGAGCGCGAACAGCCTTTCCTTCGGCGCGTCGCAGGGGGTGTATTTGCGTTCCGGCGCATAGGGGAATTTGCTCTCCGGCCCGAACACATGGCAATGCGCGTCCACGGCCCCCGGCGGCGGCTTGAACTTCGGCTTCGACGGATTGGGGTGGAACGGAACGTAACCGGGACTCATCGGCACGGTTGGCTTTTCTCCATTTGGTCCCGGTGCGGAAGCTAAATCCGTTCCAGCGCGAGCGACACGCCTTGGCCGACACCGACGCACATGGTGGCAAGCGCACGCTTGCCGCCACGCTTTTCCAGCCCGTGTACCGCAGTCAGCGCCAGCCGCGCACCGGACATCCCCAGCGGATGCCCAAGTGCGATCGCGCCGCCGTGCGGATTGACGTAATCGGCGTCGTCGGCAACGCCGAGCTGCCGCAGGCACGCCAGCCCTTGCGATGCGAACGCTTCGTTGAGTTCGATCAGATCGAAATCGCCGATCTTGAAGCTGAGCCGCTCCATCAGCTTGCGGGTCGACGGCACCGGGCCAATCCCCATGATCCGCGGCGGCACCGCGGCCGACGCCATGCCGAGAACGCGGGCGCGCGGCGTGAGACCGTGCTCTTTCGCGGCGTCCTCGCTGGCAAGGATGATGGCGGCCGCGCCGTCGTTGACGCCCGATGCATTGCCGGCGGTGATGGTGCCGGGATTGCGTACGATCGGTTTGAGCTTCGCCAGATTTTCCAGCGTCGTGTCCGGCCGCGGATGCTCGTCCTTGTCGACCACAATCGGTCCTGCTTTGCCACCCGGCGCCTGCACCGGAATAATCTCTTCCGCGAAATAACCGGCGGCGGCCGCTTTGCCGGCGCGCTGTTGCGAGCGGACAGCGAAAGCGTCCTGGTCCTTGCGCGCGACCTGAAATTCTTCCGCGACGTTCTCGCCGGTCTCGGGCATGGAATCGATGCCGTATTGGGATTTCATCAGCGGATTCACAAACCGCCAGCCGATCGTGGTGTCATAGATTTCGGCAGTGCGGGAAAACGCCTCGCCCGCCTTGCCCATGACGAATGGCGCGCGCGTCATCGACTCGACGCCGCCGGCCATCGCAAACTCCATTTCGCCACTGCGGATCGCGCGCGCCGCGTCGCCGACCGCATTAAGTCCCGACGCACAGAGCCTGTTGACGGTCACGCCGGGAATGGTGTCGGGCAGGCCGGCAAGCAGCAGCGCCATGCGCGCAACGTTACGGTTGTCCTCGCCGGCCTGGTTGGCGCAGCCGAAGAATACTTCGTCGAGCCGCGACCAATCGGCCTTGGCGTTGCGTGCGACCAGCGCTCTGATCGGAGCAGACGCGAGATCGTCAGTGCGCACTTTGCCAAGCGCTCCGCCGTAGCGGCCGATGGCGGTCCGCGCCGCATCGCAGATGAAGACCTCTCGCATGATTATCTCCTCGGGGCGGCGGTTGGGAGCGCCGGTTCTTTATTTTTTGCGGTGTTTTCTGAACGTGGTTGCTGGATGCCGCCGGATTTCTCTGCGTATGGGCTTTATTTACGAGCGGGCGCGGACAGGGTCAAACGCCGGAACTTCGCATTGACTTACCTCCCGACTTGACGCCGTTCCGCGGTAATGTCAGGCGGATAAGCACTATAAGCACGACCTCGCCCTGAACACTGCGCCGTGTAGCGCGTAGCTGGTATGATGTCCGGGACGCCCGCCAAGAAGTATCCAGCGCCAGAACGGCCGCCGCTCCGGCCGGTCCACCTCGGCCATCCGGAAGCTCTGATCGAACACCGGGCTGATGGCGCTATCTTGATGCGCTCGCCGCGCCCCCTCGGACGCTATCCAAATAACCTCACGGAGCGGCTTGCCCATTGGGCCGACGTTGCGCCGGAGCGCATCTTCCTTGCGCAGCGTGACCGTGCCGGCGCGTGGCGCACGCTGACTTATGCGGCAGCGTTCGGAGCCGTGCGCGCGATCGCTGCCGCGCTGCTCGATCGCAATCTTTCGCCGGAGCGTCCGATCGCGATTTTGTCGGGCAACGACATCGAACATGCGCTTCTCGGACTCGCCGCCATGCACGTCGGCATTCCCTACGCGCCGATCTCGGTGCCGTACTCACTGCTCTCTCAGGATTTCATGAAGCTCAAGAGCATCGTGGCCATCCTGACGCCCGGTCTTGTCTTCGCCGCGAGCGGGACGGCATTTGCACGCTCCATCGCCGCGGCGGTGCCGGCCGATGTCGAAGTGGTCGTCACCGCCGATCCGGCGAAAGATCGGCCGCCAACCCTGTTTGCCGAATTGTTAAACGCCCGTCCGGCCTCCATGGTTGAGACGACACACGCCAAGGTCGGTCCGGATACAATTGCGAAAATCCTGTTCACGTCAGGGTCTACCGGCCAGCCGAAAGGTGTCATCAACACCCAGCGGATGCTCTGCTCCAATCAAGCGATGACGCATACTCCGCTCCGTTTCGTCGCGGGGGAGCCGCCGATCCTGCTCGATTGGCTGCCGTGGAATCACACCTTCGGCGGCAACTACACATTCAACATCGCGCTCTACAACGGCGGCTCGCTCTATATCGACGAAGGCAAGCCGCTGCCCGGCGCGATCGAAGCAACCGTGCGCAACCTGCGCGACGTTACGCCGACGATCTATTTCAACGTGCCGAAGGGCTTCGAAATGCTCGTGCCTTTTCTGGAGGCGGACCGGGCCCTTCGCGAGAAATTCTTCAGCCAACTCAAAGTGATGTTCTATGCCGGCGCCAGCTTGCCGCAACACGTTCGCAACGAGCTGGAAGGGCTGGCGACAGCGACTACTGGCGAGCGCATTATTTTCCTTTCGAGTCTCGGTTCGACAGAGACTGCGCCGTCCGCACTGTTTTGCAGCTGGGATTCAGAACACGCCGGCAATATGGGCCTGCCGCTTCCGGGCGTGACCCTGAAACTCTTCCCCGGCGCAGGCAAGCTCGAAGCCCGGCTCAAAGGCCCCACCATCATGCCCGGTTACTGGCGGGCGCCGGCGCTGACGCAAGCTGCGTTCGACGAGGAAGGCTTTTACAAAATCGGCGACGCGCTGAAATTCGAGGATCCGGATGATTGGACAAAAGGCCTGATCTTTGACGGACGGCTTTCCGAAGATTTCAAGCTTGCAACCGGCACCTGGGTCAGCGTCGGACCATTGCGTTCGGCCATGATCGCGCACTGCGCACCGCTGGTGCGCGATGTTGTACTCGCCGCACCGGATCGCGACGACGTTGCGGCCCTGATCATTCCCGACCTTGACGCTTGCCGGCGGCTGGCACCCGATCTCGCAGCGGACGCGCCCGCTGTGTCGGTCCTGAGCCACACGCGCATCCGCCAGAAATTCGCCGCGTTGCTTACTGAACTATCCGCGCCAAGCCGCGGCACCTCGGCCCGCATCCGCCGCGCTGTCCTGCTCGCCGAACCGCCGTCTCTCGATGTCGGCGAGATTACCGACAAAGGATCAATCAACCAGCGCGCGGTGCTTGCGCATCGCGCCCATCTGGTCGAGGACCTTTACGCCGATCCGCCGCCGGCGCATGTGATCGCCGCCGGCAGTTCAACCCATCCCCCGGTACAAGCGAGTTGATCATGGATATTCGCGGACATGCAGCCATCGTTACGGGCGGCAGCTCCGGCCTTGGGGCCGCAACCGCCCGGATGTTGGCCGACGCCGGCGCTAAGGTCGCCATTCTCGACGTCAATGCCAAAGCCGCAGCGGAGGTGGCGATCGACATCAACGGCCTCGCCATCCAATGCGATGTAGCCGACAGCGCCGCCACCGAGGCGGCGATCGTCAAGGCCGCTGCCGACCACGGCCCGGCGCGAATCGTGGTGAATTGCGCCGGCATCGGCGGCGCCAAGCGCATCGTCGGCAAGGACGGACCGATGCCGCTCGCCGACTATGAGCGCATCATCCGCGTCAATCTGATCGGCACTTTCAACACCATGCGGCTCACCGCCGCCGCCATGCAGAAACTCGATCCGCTGACCGATGGCGAGCGCGGCATCATCATCTGCACCGCATCGGTCGCGGCCTTCGAAGGACAGATCGGCCAGGCGGCCTACGCCTCGTCCAAAGGCGGCATAGTCGCTCTGGTCATGCCGGCGGCGCGCGAATTCGCCCAGTTTGGCGTTCGCGTCAACGGGATCGCTCCCGGCATATTCATGACGCCGATGCTGTTCGGACTTTCCCAGGAGGCGCAAGACAGCCTCGCCGCTTCGCTGCCGTTTCCAAAGAAGCTCGGCGATCCGTCGCAATATGCAGCCCTGGTGCGCCACATGATCGAGAACCGGTACCTCAACGGTGAAGTTGTCCGGCTCGACGCGGCGTTACGCATGGCGCCGCGGTAACCGGCGCAGGCGGCTACGTGTCCAGGTCGCTCGATCTGATGCTCAGCAACACCCGCAACGTCCGCATCGAATGGTGCGACTGCGATCCCGCCGGAATCATCTTCTATCCGCGCTATTTCGAGATGTTCGACACCTCGACCACGGTACTGATCGAGCGCGCTCTTGGCATGAACAAGATCGACTATCTGAAAGCGTACGACTTCGGCGGGCATCCGGTGATCGAGACCCGGGCGCGTTTTCGCCAGCCGACACGGTACGGTGACGAAGTGGCGATCGAAACGACAATGGTCGAATGCGGCGGATCGAGCTTCAAGCTCGAGCACCGGCTCACCAAGGCGGGTGCGCTCGCGGTCGAGGGTTTCGAGACGCGGGTATGGGCGGTCAGCCATCCCAACGACCCGAAGCGCATAAACTCGCAGCCGATCCCGCCCGAAGTCCTGGCGCGTTTCAACGCAAACTGACCTTTCCGGGAGGGCGCCGCCGCGCACCATTGCGCTCCGCTCCATGCAGCGCTGCGCCGATGACGCATTCAAGAGCGCGCTAAAACCCTGTAGAAGCCCCATCGCCAATCAAGGAGAGAAACCCCCATGCGTATCGACGCGTACACGCACTTTTTCCCGAAGAAATTCTTCGACAAGCTCAATGAAGTCGCAGGCGACTACAAAGATATGGGCAAGCGCGTGCGCTCGCTTCCGGCGCTCTACGACGTCGATGTGCGCAAGAAGATCGTCGACGGCCACAAGGATTATCAACAAATCCTGTCGTACCCGCAGCCGACGATCGAAAGCTTCGCCAAGAGCCCGGCGGACATCGACGAGTTCTGCCGCATCATCAATGATGGCTTCGCGGAATTGTGCGCCAAGGAAAAGGATCATTTTCCCGGGTGGGTCGGACACGTTTCGCTCGCCGCGCCCGATGCCGGTGCGGCCGAAGCGGAGCGGGCCGTGAAAAAACTCGGCGCACTCGGCGTGCAGATTTACACCAACGTCAAAGGCAAACCGATCGACCGCCCGGAATACTTACCGTTCTGGGATAAAGTGAACGAGCTCGGCATTCCCGTCTGGCTGCATCCGACGCGCGGCGCCGAGACGCCGGACTACATCTCCGAGGATAAGTCACTGTACGAGATCTGGTGGACGTTCGGCTGGTCCTACGAAACCGCCACGGCCATGATCCGCCTCGTGTACTCGAAGATCATGGACACCCATCCCAATCTGAAAATTATCACCCACCATTTCGGCGGCATCGTGCCGATGCTTGAAGGGCGCATCGGGCCCGGCAATGACGTCATGGGTTCGCGCACCTCGGACGCCGATTACGTGACGCTGCGCAAAAGCCTGAAGAAGCGCGTGCTCGATTATTTCAAGGAGGATTTCTGGGCCGATACCGCTGCCTTTACCGCCGAGCCGGCGACCAAGGCCGGCCTCGAATTCTACCCGCGCGACAAGGTCGTGTTCGCCTCCGATTGCCCGTTCGATCCGGAGGGAGGCACAATGTATCCGCGGGAAACTTTGCGAATACTTGAGAAGCTCGAGCTTTCGAAGACGGATCAGGACAAGATCTACTTCAAGAATCTCGAGGCGGTCACTGGACGGAAGCTCGTCAAATCGTAGCCGGCGCGAAATGGCGAACGAGCGAAAAGACGCTCGCTTTTCGTTCGCCATTCGCCTTCCTCATTTGTATAGCTGGACGGTGGGCGGCGTTCCTTGCCTCGTCCCAGCCGGCTTCGTATTGTTCGGTATGTCCATCTCAGAATCTCATTCCGCGGCCGACGACGCGGTAACCCATGAGCGCTTTCGCCGCGTCATGGCCTCGTTCGTCACCGGCGTTACTGTCGTCACCACCCAGGTACGGGGCGAGATCCGCGGCATGACTGCAAACGCGTTCATGTCGGGCTCGCTTGATCCGCCGCTGTGCGTCATCTCGGTGGCGCTGAAAGCGCGAATGCATGCCTTTCTGATGGAGGCAGGCCATTTCGGCGTGAACATTCTTGCCCGCGGTCAGGAACCGCTGATTGGTCATTTCTCAGGGCGGCCGGTGGAAGGGATCGACCCGAAGTACGACTACGCCGGGGATACTCCGCTTCTCGCCCAGGCGAACGCAACGATAGCCGCCAAGGTGATTGCACAGCACGCTTGCGGCGACCATTCGCTCTTCATCGGGCATATCTTCGCGTTGCGGCACAGCAGCGGCCTTACTCCGATCGTCCTGCACATCGGCCGATTGGCGTCGCTCCTGCACACACATGAGCAAACAATTTGGCCGACGCTTGATTTTTGGTGAGAGACCTTGTCGCTCCAAGCAACCGTATCTGCTTGTGAGCAGTCAGGGTGTTTGAATAAAAAGGGCGTTGTTTGAAGTCGCAAACGACCACCGAACGTAGCAACGATCCCGGCCGAATCGGTGTAGGCATCGGCCGCTTCGTGCTCTCCGGAGGCCGACCGTATTTCCGACGGTATTCTGCAAAGAAGCGTATTACAGCGTCATTCGCCGAACGTATTGAGTCTCCATCCATCAATATAAATTATTGATTTAACAAATCTTTCTCGCACGCCGCGGGACCGAACCTGAGAATGAACTGCCCGTTTACATTCGTGGTATTTTTGCAACTACCGCCACATAAATGACATTTACCCCCGTCTCCCAGCCTCCAAAGCATTGCATTCCGCACCTGATTGGCGGAACTTGCTCGCAGTTGGCAGGTCGTGCTGACGAGACAAGTTGCATGCGCGATTCTCACGCATGTCTTGGGGAAAAACAGGTGGAGGGGCAAATGACCCGACTGAGAAATGTAGTGCTAGGCGGTCTTGCGGCGCTTGCCATCGGCGGCGTGGCAAGCTCGGCTCTAGCAGAAGAAAGCGGATCG
>JBAUGC010000295.1:0-5369 GCA_049679485.1 Xanthobacteraceae bacterium | reverse complement strand
GCCGCGCGCAGCCGGCGCACTACCGGCGCGTCGGCAGCTGCGGGCTGGGCCTCTTCGGCGAGGATTTTGGAGCCGGCGCGGGTCGGCTCTCCGGCGACGTCAAACAAATCCTTGATGCTGACAATCGTGCCGTCGAGCGGCCCAAGCGACACGCCATCGGCCGCGCGGGCATCGGCCGCATCGGCGGCGGCACGCGCCGGGCGGGCGTACACGGTAAGGCAGGCGCGGGCCCCCTCCCCCGCGGGGTCGGCGATGCGCGCCAGAGCCTGTTCGAGCCGGTCGCGGCAGGAAAGCGGGTTCATGGAAATGTCCGGGCTGACGATGGATCAAGACGGCATTGCCGACCATATACCGATCCTGCCATCATCGGCGAGAGACGATAGGAGGAAGACTACGAGGATGCCCGACGTGAAACCGTCGCTGTGTTTTATCGGCTTTGGCGAAGCTGGCCAGGCGATAGCGGCTGGACTACGTGAAGCCGGCATCGAGCGGATTGCAGCATGGGATATTCTATTTCCGCAACCGGAAGGTGAACGGCTTCGCCATGCCGGCCAGGAGATCGGGGTTCGGTGCGCTACGTCTGCCGCGGATGCAGTGCGCGATGCCGACTTGGTTATTTCCGCCGTTACGGCCGCCTCCAGCGTGGATGCCGTGCAATCGGTCAGGCCGCATCTTAGCGGTAAGCCGTTTCTGCTCGATATCAATTCGGTATCGCCGGGCCGGAAACAGGAAGCGGCAAAACTGCTCGGCGATACGGCCCGCTACGTGGACGTCGCGGTTATCGCTCCGATTCACCCGGCACGGCATCGGACGCCGATGCTGATCGCAGGTCCGCACGCCGCAGCTGCCGCGCCTGCGCTCAATGAACTTGGCATGCACGTCACTATCGCCGGTGCGGAAGTTGGCGCCGCGGCGGCGATCAAGATGGTGCGGAGCGTCATGATCAAGGGCATCGAGGCGTTGACCCTTGAGTGCTTCCTAGCGGCCGCCCGCGCCGGCGTGGTCGACGAAGTCGCCGCCTCCCTGAAGAATAACTATCCCGGTCTCGATTGGTCCAAAGTCGTTCCTTACAACCTGGAACGCATGGCGAGCCACGGCGAGCGGCGCGCCGCGGAAATGGAAGAAGTTGCCGTGACGCTCCGCGAACTTGGCGTCGAACCGCTGATGACCGCGGGTACGGTGAAGCGCCAGCGCGAAATGGGGGACATCGGCGGGCAGGCATCGGTTCGCGGCGCGCTCAAGAAAGACCGTGCCGCGATGCTCAACGCCATCAGCGCCGCAGCACGCGACCGGCACTAGCGTCCTCATCTCCCGCCGAGACGGCTGGCCGACAGGGTTTTAGGACGGCGCGGGATCGCCTATATACCCCGCCCAGGAGGCTCCGTATGTCCGAACCGCTTTCGTCCGACAAAATCCCCGTAACCGTGCTGACTGGCTATCTTGGCGCCGGCAAGACCACGCTGCTTAACCGCATTCTATCGGAGCCGCACGGTAAAAAGTACGCCGTCATCGTCAACGAGTTCGGCGAAATCGGCATCGACAATGACCTCGTCGTCGGCGCCGACGAGGAAGTGTTTGAGATGAACAACGGCTGCATCTGCTGCACAGTTCGCGGCGACCTGGTGCGGATCCTCGACGGGCTGATGCGGCGAAAGGGCAAATTCGACGCCATCATTGTCGAAACCACCGGGCTCGCGGATCCGGCGCCGGTGGCGCAAACCTTTTTCATCGACGAAAATGTCGGGCGCCGGACCAAGCTTGATGCGGTCGTCACTGTTGCCGACGCCAAATGGCTCAGCGACCGGCTCAAAGACGCCCCGGAAGCGAAAAACCAGATTGCGTTCGCCGACGTCATTCTGATCAACAAGACCGACCTGGTTTCATCCGACGAGCTCAACGAGGTCGAGGCGCGCATCCGCAGCATCAATCCCTACGCCAGGGTGCACAAGACCGAGCGGGCGAAAATCGCGCTCAACGAGGTCCTGGACCGCAACGCCTTCGATCTCGATCGTATCCTCGACATCGAACCGCAATTTCTTGAAGGCGACGGTGACGATCATGACCATTATCATGCTCACGACCACGATCACCACCGTGACCATGACCATGACCATGATCACCATCACGCCCACCATTCCGGCGGCCTCAAGCATTACCACGACGAGGACATGCAATCGGTATCGCTGAAGACCGATCAGCCGCTCAATGCCGACAAGTTCTTTCCATGGGTGCAGAACCTGGTGCAGACCGAAGGCCCGAGCATTCTGCGGTGCAAAGGCATCCTTTCGTTTAAGAATGACGACGAGCGTTTTGTCTTCCAGGGCGTGCACATGATCCTCGACGGCGACCACCAGCGACCGTGGAAACCGGACGAGAAGCGCGACAGCCGCGTCGTCTTCATCGGCCGCAATCTGCCGGAAGAGAAGATCCGGGAAGGGTTTGCAGGCTGCATCGCGTAAACCTGATTTCCGCGCGCCGCGCCCGATGAGTGACCCTCGCAGCAACACTGTCTCGGTCGTCGATCGCACCCACCCGGTGGACGCTGGCGGCGCTGTCGTTGGTACGCATTTTCTCGGGCGCACTGCGGTTCTCGTCCTGGGAGAGGAAACGTTCCTGCTGATCGACCCCAAAGGGGAACCGCGGCCCGTGAGCGTCCACGGCGGAGCAATTCTCGTAACGGCTACCGACAACAACCGCATCGTCAGCGGCGGCGATGACGGCAATGTGATGTCGACGAACGTGCAGGGCGAAATGTGCGCGCTGGCGACGGACGCAAAACATCGCTGGATCGATCACATCGCCATCGGACCCGACAATGCGGTTGCCTGGTCGGCGGGCAAGACCGCCTTCGTCCAGGCTAAGGAGTTGCGCGAATACGAAGCGCCCTCGACCGTTGGCGGACTTGCGTTTCTCCCTAAGGGATTTCGCCTCGCCGTCGCTCACTACAACGGCGCCTCGCTTTGGTTTCCGAACGCTCCGCAGGCGGTACCGGAAAAACTGGAATGGAAAGGCTCACATCTCGGTGTCACAGTCAGCCCGGATGGCCGTTTTCTGGTAACCACCATGCAGGAGCCGATGCTCCACGGCTGGCGGCTCGCCGACGGAAAGCACATGCGCATGTCGGGTTACGCGGCGCGCGTTGCCTCGCTCGGCTGGACCACCGGCGGGCATTGGCTCGCCACCTCGGGCTCCACCCAACTCATTTTGTGGCCGTTCCAGACCAAGGATGGCCCGATGGGAAAACAGCCCCGCCTGCTGGCCCCATCCGAACACCGGGTCGAAGTCGTCGCCTGCCATCCGCGGCAGGAGATTGTCGCTACCGGCTTTAGCGACGGCATGGTTCTCCTGGTTCGCGTCGACGATGGTGCTGAGATCCTTGCCAAAAGGCCCGGCAGCGCGCCGGTCACTGCGCTCGCCTGGAGCGCAGACGGCAAGTTGCTCGCTTTCGGAACGGAAGATGGCGAAGCGGGCATCGTCGACTTGGCGTGATCCGCCAGAAACGTTGGAGGGGCTTGTGTTCATGAAATTCTCCAGCAGCAGCGGGCTGCAACTGGAAGACCGCGACAACTTTCGCGCTTTCAAACTCGTCATCGAAGGAGAGCAAGCGCAGCTCGATGCCGTCCGCAACGCACTCACCGGCAAAGCCGAACTCGCCGATGCCGGCACGGCCTGGATATTTGAGGATGCCTTGCGCCGCTGGCCGGGGCTCGAGAACGACGCGGCCTGGCAGCAGAATTTTTCCGCAATGATCGAAAAAGCCCGGCCGCACGGCTGGATCGACGATCAGCGCAAAGCCATCAAGGCCCACGTCGAATGGGTCGCAGGCTAAGGCCAAGGGCCGCGCACGACCGCATCCCACCACCGCCTACTCACGAGCAAAAAACCCCGGGCTTTGCCCGGGGTTTAATTTAGCGCCGAGGCCTCACTCAGATCACGTATTGCTTGAGCGGCGGGTAGCCGTTGAAGCCCACCGAGGAGTACGTGGTCGTGTAGGCGCCGGCGGCTTCGATCAGGACCTTATCGCCGATGGCCAGCGACACCGGCAGCGGGTACGGAGTCTTCTCGTAAAGGACGTCGACGCTGTCGCAGGTCGGGCCGGCGATGATGCAGAGCGCCGTCTCGTCGCGGTCTTTGGTGGTGCGGATCGGGTAACGGATCGATTCGCCGATCGTTTCCGCAAGCCCATGGAATTTACCGATGTCCAGATACACCCAGCGGACCTCGTCCTCCGGCGAGCGCTTGGCGATCAGGACCACCTCGGCCTCGATCATGCCGGCGTTGCCGACCAGGCCGCGGCCGGGTTCGACGATGGTGTTCGGCAGGTTGTTGCCGAAATGCTTGCGCAGCGAGCGAAAGATCGCCTTGCCGTAGGATTCAAGCTTCGGCGTCTTGCGCACATAGCGCGCCGGAAAGCCGCCGCCGAGATTGACAATGGCCAGCGCGATGCCGCGCTCGGCACAGGCGCGAAACACTGCCGCCGTCGAGGCAAGCGCGCGGTCCCAGGCTTCTACGTTGTGCTGTTGTGAGCCGACATGGAACGATACGCCGTGCGGAACCAGTCCCAGCTTATAAGCATGCTCCAGAATATCGGCGGCATAGACCGGCTCGCACCCGAACTTGCGCGACAACGGCCACTCGGCGCCCGAGCCGTCGCACACAATCCGGCAAATCACCCGGCTGCCGGGGGCGGCGCGCGCCACCTTCTCGACTTCGGCCTCGCAGTCGACGGCAAAGAGGGTGACACCGAGCGCGAAGGCGGCCGCGATCTCGGTCTCCTTCTTGATCGTGTTGCCGTAGGAAACCCGGTCCGGCGTCGCGCCGGCCGCGAGGACCGCGTAGGTCTCAGCGATTGACGCTACGTCGAAGCAGCAACCAAACCCGGTCAAGAGCTTCAGGATTTCCGGCGCCGGATTGGCCTTGACGGCATAGTAGACCTTGGTGTCTGGCAGCGCCTTGGCGAAGTTTTGATAATTGTCGCGGACGACGTCGAGGTCGACCACGACGCAAGGTCCGGTGTCGGTACGATGTTTGAGGAATTCGCGGATGCGTGTGGTCATTGCCGCGCAAGCTCCCTATCCGGTGGGCGGCGTAGCCGCCAAGGTGAACCTCCTGCAACGGTCGCTATTCCGCACCATCGCGGAATGCTTTCGTCGCCGTGATTGCTGCCTTGGTCCGGATGAGGGAAATCCCGTTCCGCACTGCTGGCAAAGATGGACAAGCCTTTCCGGTGTCCCCGGCATTGGCGCCGGCAGTAACCAAAAAAGCCCTTCCGTCGTTGCTTTAAGCCGCGTCGCCCGTTGAGAGCGGGCTATGCCGGTTTCGCCTCCGGCTGCCGGTCGCGGGAGTTAAGGAAGTAGTGGTCTCTTCCT
>JBAUGC010000294.1:0-5188 GCA_049679485.1 Xanthobacteraceae bacterium | reverse complement strand
CATCGCCTTCGTCGCCAGTTCGGTACCGGAGGCGCAGCAGGCGCGACGGCGTCTCGCGAAACGCTACGGCGATGCGCGGCCGGAAACCGCCGACGTCATCGTCGCGCTCGGCGGCGACGGCCTCATGCTCTCGACCCTGCAACGGTTCATGAATTCCGGCAAGCCGATCTACGGCATGCACCGCGGCACGGTCGGCTTCCTGATGAACGAATTCTCCGAAAAGAACCTCACCGAGCGTCTCGCCGCCGCGCAGGTCACCGTGATCCATCCGCTGGTCATGCGCGCGCGCGACGCCGCCGGACGCGTGCACCGCCACCGTGCCATCAATGAAGTCTCGCTATTCCGCCAGAGTTACCAGGCGGCGCGGCTTCGAATCCTGGTGGACGGTGAGGAGCGGCTTCCCGAGCTCGTTGCCGACGGCATTCTGCTCGCAACCCCGGCCGGCTCGACCGCCTATAATCTCTCGGTGCAGGGACCGATCATTCCCATCGATGCGCCGCTCCTGGCGCTGACACCGATCAGTCCATTCCGGCCGCGGCGCTGGCGCGGCGCACTCTTGCCCGATCGCGCGCACGTCACAGTCGAAGTGCGCGAAGCGGACAAGCGTCCGGTCGCCGCCGTCGCCGACCACAACGAAGTGCGCTCGGTCCGCTCCGTCGAGATCAGCATGGATCATAAAGTCGCCATGCACATGCTGTTCGACCCCGGGCATAGCCTCGACGAGCGCATCCTGCGGGAGCAGTTCGGTTACTAGCGGGATTGCCAGTTTTGGCTGAACCGTCCTCCTATGCTTAACCAGGCCTTAACGGCAAAACCTTAGCTTCGGTGCCGCGAGGTCGGGTGCGGTACATCCGCCTTCGGAGGCTCTATGGTTCGCATTAATTTCAACCGCCTGCGTTTTCTCGTCATCGACGATAACGCCCATATGCGGCGAATCTTGCGTACGCTGCTGCACGGCTTCGGAACCCGCGAGGTATACGAAGCCGAAGACGGCGCCGCCGGCCTCGAGGCTTTCACCCATTACATGCCCGATATCGTGCTCACCGACTGGGTGATGCCGATCTTCGACGGCTTGGAACTGGCGCAGATGATTCGCCAGCCGGGCGCCAACGCCAATCCCTACGCGCCGATCATCATGCTGACCGGCCATTCGGAGAAGAAGCGTGTCGTCAGCGCGCGCGACGCTGGCATCACCGAATTTTTGGCCAAACCGATCTCCGCCAAGGCGCTGTACGAGCGCATCCTCAACGTCGTCGCCAACCCGCGTCCGTTTATCAAGACCAAGACCTACTTCGGCCCCGACCGGCGCCGCAACGTCAACCCGAACTATGCCGGACCGGAACGGCGCAAGGGCGGCAAGATGGATATGATCCGTCAGCAGCCGCTGCTCGATAAAGCCACGAACTGATCTTCAGGAGCGATGACGAACATGGCGCCCCGCAACAACGACACGCCGTCGGTCGCAACGTTCGCGGACCATGAAGTGATGACGCCGCCACACAAGCTGCGCAAGGCCCTGGCGCCGGCGACCGATCCGGACGACGATCCGGTCGCGCGCGCCGAGGCGGCTCTGGCGCGGCTTTCCAGCGAATTCGCTGGCTGGATGTATGCCGAATGCGAGCGTCTTGAAGCCGCGCGGCAGCAAGTGAAACAGCTTGGCTTCAGCAACAAAACCCACGACGAGCTGTTTCGCGCCAGCCACGATATCAAGGGCGAGGCCGCGACGTTCGGCTTTCCCGGCATCGCCGGCGCCGCCGAAAGCTTGTGCCGTCTGCTTGAGCACACGCCCGAGATGACGCGCATTCCGCAGGGGCTGATCGATCGGCATGTCGATGCGGTACGCGCCATTGCCCGCGAATACGCCAGGCCGGACATCGTCGGCGTTGCCGAGGCGCTTACGCAGCGTCTGCACGAAGTCACCGACGAGTTTCTTCGCGTCGAGAACAGCGAGCGGCCGGATTATCTGGAAAGCATTTTCGCGCCGTCGCTTGCGCCCGGCACTGCCCAAAGCTGATAAGGCCCATTCCGTTAAATCAGCAGGCAGTGGATCATCCTGGCGCCCGCAGACTACGCCGCTACCGAACGAGCCTCGGCTTCGAGCGTTTCGGCAATGAGTTCGTCGCAGAATAGCCGCGCCTCGTCGCGCGCGGCCTCGGTGGCGAAGCGGCGCAACAGCATGTTCAGCGGCGCGAGTTCACCCAGCGCCTCGGTCTTGCAGCGGGAGAGCACGCGCTCGATCACGCGGCGCTTCAACCGCGCCGCTCCTCCCGGTTCGCCAATCAGCCCGCCCTCGCGCATCGCCTCGATCGCCTCCTTGAAGGCAGGGTAAGTCGACGGCGGCAATCGGGCCTGGTCCAACAACGCCCGCAAGCTCGCACTGCCGCTGTCATCGAGCAGGCTCGATATGCGCTCGACCGGCATATCGGTGAGTTCGGCGAGCGCTTGCTCGAAGAGGACGACGTTGCCGGATAGGAGTGCGCGTAAAATGAGGCCAGCCGTCAGCTGTCCAGTGACGCGCAGATGGCGAATCAGCGGCCGCATCTGCCTGGTCGGCGTATCCGCGGCGAGCACCACTGTCGCCTTCTCGCAGGCCTCGCGGGCGATGCGCTGGGCGTGATCGGCATCGAGCCATTGCCGCGCGGCGACGAAACCGGCCAGTGTCTCCGAAAGCTTGGCGACCAGCGTCAGGCGGGTCGCCGCCGCAATATCCTCACGCTGCAGCAGCGGCTCGCGAATCGCAGCCAGATGGCCGTAGCGCTCGACAATCCGATCGATCGAGAACGGCGCGATTTCAGCATTGTCGTTCTCCAGAAGCACCAGACACGCTTCTGCCGAGCCAACTTCGGCGATGGCGGCCGCGACCGATCGTGGCAGCAAGGCGCGGGTTGCGATCGCGGCTTGCACTGCACCGCCACCAGTCGCAACGGCATCGACCAGATCGGCATCAACCAAGAGCGGCGAGAGCGCCAGCACCGGCGCGGCGATCTGCGGCTGATCGGCCGCCAGCGCCAGCACAACCGCGGGCGGCGCTTTGTCGCTTGCCGCGAATGTATCCGCAAGCGCACGGCGCACCAGCGGCGAAGCGTCGTCGAGCAGCATCAGCAGCGCACCCTCGGCCGAGGCGGCGTCCTCACGCGACAAATCGGAATAAAGGTACGCGCGGGCGAGCGCGCCGGTTGCTTCGGCTCTTTTTCCGGCCGGCGCGGTGCGTACCCAATCGAGAAAGTGACGAACGATCATCGTTTCCTCGCGCCTTCACGTCCCCTTGACCGGCAGATCCGTAAACAGATTGAGCATGCCACCGGAACTCAATTTCGGCGCCGTCACACCGGTGCCGTTTGCGGTCGCGCTCGGCACGCCCCAGAGCGCACTCACGACCGGTGCTAGCGGTGCGTTGCGGTTTCGATCCGTAAACAGCGCATGAAACACCTGTTCGTCGTGCGCCGGGTGCGGCGGAGTGGCGGCGGCGAAGGCGCTGGTGATGCCCGCAGTATCCGGGGTCGCGGGGGCAACCGCAGCGGCCTGCGCTGTCGCGGCTTCCGAGGCCTGTGCCGTCGCGGCCAGAAGGCCTTGAGTCTTCAGCGCCATTTCATAGCGGGCGGTGAGGATATTGCGCACCTGCGCCACGCTCCGGGCCGTTCCTGTCGCGCGATCGTAGAAGATCGGCGAATTGGCCTGCGCAGCTTCGGGAAAAAACTCTGCGGCTTTGGCGTTGGGATTGCTGGCTGCAAGATTGATGAGCCGCGCTGCGCTGCCGGCGCCGAGAAAGTGCGCGATGTAGAGTTCGCCCTCGCTTGGCGCGCGGCCAAGCCGATCGCTTAACGCCGCTGCATTCGCTTGGGTAAAAGCGCCGGCCATCGCCGCGTTGGCAGCCGGGTCGGTGCGCAGGTTGAGGATCTCATTGCGCAACGCCGGATCGCTGACCTGGTATTGGCCCGACGCCGTCATCGTGATGGCGTCGGCGTAGCGCCCGTAACCCAGTGCTGGACCGGCTTGCTTCATGGTCGCGAGCCAGGTTTGTTGGATGAACTGGTACAGTCCGCGGGCGGACGAGGTTGCGGCGCCGGCCAACGCGTTCAGACCGGACTCGACCTGCGCGGTCGCCAAGAGGTAATTGAAGCTCGTGCCGGTGGCCTGCGCGGCCTGACGGATAGCGCCGGTTACCGCCGAGCTTGCGGCGGAATTGCTGGAATCGACCAGCATGTGGACCACTCCCCTGCCGGCTCCTACCGGCCGCCCGTTCGGGCGTTAGGGATGATTAATGACTATGGTAAACATCGGCTTAACGGCCCGTCATTGAGGGAGGCAGAAGTGACCCAGCAAACAGCAGTGCGGCACAAGCGCGGCGGACTCTATTTCGAGGATTTCGTTCCGGGCGAAATCGTCGAGCATCGCTATACGCGAACCGTCACGCAAATGGACAACATGCTGTTCTCCAACATGACGCTCAACCCGCAACCGCTCCATATCGACCGGCATTTCTGCGAGCAGGAGACCGAGTGGGGCCAGCCGCTGATGAACTCGCTGTTCACGCTCGGGCTGATGATCGGCATGTCGGTCAGCGACCTCACCGTCGGCACTACGATCGCCAATCTCGGCATGAGCGACGTGAAATTTCCGCATCCGGTTTTCGAAGGCGATACCTTGCACGCGACCACCGAGGTCATCGGCAAGCGCGAATCGAAATCGCGGCCCGGCGCCGGCATCGTCGAGCTGCATCACCGCGCCTTCAATCAGGACAACAAGCTGGTGGCCGAGTGCCGCCGCCAGGCGTTCATGCGGATGCGGCCGAAGTGAAGTCACGCCCGTCCTGGCACACCCCTTGGCTCCTAATCCAGCGGCATCGGCCAACGAGAGGCGTTGACGTTGACGGGCCCTGGCACGCTCCGCTACGTTTGACGTGACGGTTCCCCCGGTCGGGGATCAAAAGGGAACGCAGTGCGGGCGTAACACCGCCCTCATGCTGCGGCTGCCCCCGCAACTGTAAGCGGCGAATCTTTCGTCATATGTCCACTGGGATCTCGGGTCCCGGGAAGGCGACGAAAGGGTAAGACCCGCGAGCCAGGAGACCTGCCGTCAGCCGTGGTCATACGCGAGCGCTGTCGGTCGGGGTGTACTGGCGGTGAGCGAACCAATCATCCTTCCTGGATGTGCGGGGACACTCATTCGCGGTGACGTGCCACAGGGC
>JBAUGC010000293.1:0-18007 GCA_049679485.1 Xanthobacteraceae bacterium | reverse complement strand
TGGGCAAGGCCGTGCGCCTCTTGGTACCGTTCTCGCCTGACTGGAGGTGGCAGCTCGATCGCACCGACAGTCCCTGGTATCCAACCATGCAGTTGTTCCGCCAGCCTGCGATCGGCGATTGGGACGGGCCGGTCGAGCGCCTGAGTCAAGAACTCACCGATGTCTTGCGCCGCCGGGCGATGCCGCAATCATCATAGGGCGGCGCCAATCTGCGGCCGCACTTGCAGAGCTATCGGGTTTTCACCAAAACCGCATGGCCGTTGAGATTGTGCATAAAAACCATGTCGCCGCGGCCGTTTTGCTCGTTAACAAACTTGGTCACGCCGCTGCACGTGACGAAGCCATAATCGTCAAACACGACAACCCCGCCAACCGGTATATGTGGCCATACCCAATCGAACACGTCCTTGGCAGATTGGTAGACATCGACGTCGATGTGACAGAAACGGATTTGCGCCTGCCCGATTCGTTCGCCGGTTTGATCCGGAAAAATTCCCTCCAAAATTGAGAAATTGGCAACCTGGTTGGCGTTGAGCAGCGACTTCACGGTCTCCGGCGTGGTGTCCGAATGTTCGCCGCCGTGATAGCTGCGATCCGCGTCCCCGGCTTTGACGACGCCGGCGAATGTATCGGCAAGATAAAGCTTGCTCTCGATCCCGGCATCTTTCATCGCGAGACCGAGCAGGCAAGCGGTTCCGCCCCGCCAAATGCCCACTTCCAACACGTCGCCGGGAAGGTCCGCAGTTTGTTTGACCAGACACCAAAGCTCATAGCACCTGTACACATCGACCAGCGTGTGCGTTACGGCCGCGCGATAGGCGGACACAAACGCCCGAGCTCCGTGCCACGGCGAATAAGTTGCGAAAGGAATGACAATGCTCTGCGGCAGGTCAGGTTGCGGTGCGGCGATGATGGCATCACGGACGCGACCAAGATTGTCGACGATCGATTGTTTGGTGGGCGTTCGATTATTAACCGGAATTCGGGGCTGGCGGAGGTTCAGTAAGCAGCCGCCTGCTTGCACTTCTTCGTTTGATCGTTTGCGAATGATGAACTCAATCGCCGACTCGCCGACGGGCGTTTGCGTCTGGTCATACCTCGGCAGCGCGAACCGGTAAGAGCCGGTGAGCTGTTCGAGTTTGATGACATCGGCGCTTTCACCAAGTTCCGCGATCAATGTGGTCAGATTGCGGGATCGCTCGCTCCAGGACGAGGTTTTGAAGATCGTGAAAGTCCACTTATGATCGGGGTTGAAGGTGCTGGGGAACGCCCCTTGCTCGTACATGTCCTCCTCGGGGATGAGGACGACCAAATGCCCGCCGGGTTTAAGAACTCTGAGCCAGTTTTTCAAGGCAATATCTGGGTTTCGCATATGTTCGAGACAATGCGATGAATGAACAAAATCAAATTCGTTGTCGTTACAGCTGGCCATCAATTCGGCGTCGCCATCCTTCGCGTCCCATGCGCGCACGGTCGTGATGAACGGAAAAAACTCGACATATTGCGTAAGGGGATCGGGCCCGGCCCCGATATCGATGCCGTCGCCGGTGAAATAGCGAGTGATAAAATTCGAATCGTGCAGCCGCCGTTGTATTGATTTGCTCAGTTCGTGCATATGGTCAGGCTCGTGGCTGGGCGTTTTTGGTTCTTTGCAGATGCAGAAGACTATTGAGCCTGTTTAGCGGCTTGAGGATTTTTATAACAGCGTGCCATTGTGGTTAAGTCCGATCTCGTGCGCCGCCCGGACCAACCGCGCTGAATCAAATCTTGCGATCGCCCTTACAACATGCGGCTGACGGCCAAGGGTTGGGCGCGCTTCGGGCTTGGTGCGACGGTGCGGCCCGAAGCGCCGTAGACTTGCGGGGAGGCCTTGCGCGCGAGATCGCCCGAGAGCCGGCGGACGATGCCCTCCGACACGGCGTGCGATGTCGCCAGCACGATCATATTCTTCTGCAACGCGGCCTGAAACGTCTGCTGAAATTGGCGCAGGGCGGCCGCGCTTGCCGGCGCCGCGCGCGCCAGAGATTTCGCATTTGCCTTCAGCCACTCGGCGGCGGCGAAAAGCTGACCGGCAAGTTCGCTCTTTGTGGCGGCAAGGGCTGCGGCTTTGCGAACCTTTCCCGCGTGCACAAGAGCGGTTTCTTGTTCGATGACGCCAAGCAGCCTGGCGATCAAATCGGCCACTTGGGCGATGGCGCCTTCGGCCTCGGTGGCTGTCGCTATCTGACTCATTGGGCGCTGACTCCTTGTTGCTTTAGCAGCGCGTCATAAACATGCGACGCGATGCCGATGCCGCCGTTCTGGGCGAAGTTCTTGGCATATTGATCCGTGAGCATCGAGCGCCACACCTTTAGCGCCCCGCTACCGCCGAATGGTCCTTCGCCGTTCACGCCGGCGAACATCTGCTGGAACATGGTGTTCAGAAACATCGCCTCGAATTGCTGCGCAGCGGCTTTTGCCTTGCCCTTGAGCTTCAGCGATGCCTGAGCCTGCGCGCTACTGGCATCAGCGAGCGCTGAGATCGACTGGTTGAGCCCGGCTGCGGCTGTGTTCGCCATTACATCACCTCGATGTCGGCCTGGATGGCGCCGGCCGCTTTGATCGCCTGCAGGATGGAGATGAGATCGCGCGGTCCGATACCGAGCGCATTGAGACCGTCGACGATCTGCTGCAGCGACACGCCCTCGCGGACCAACGCAAGCTTTTTGCCTTCTTCGGTCACGCCGACACTGGTGCGTGGGACGACCACGGTACGGCCTCGCGATAGCGGCCCCGGCTGACTGACTTGCGGCGATTCCGAGATCGTCACTGTTAGATTGCCCTGCGCCACCGCCACCGTCGACACCCGCACGTCGCGGCCGATGACAATGACCCCGGAGCGCTCGTCGATGACGATTTTCGCCGCCGTGTCCGGCTCGACCTGCAATTGCTCGATCTCGGTGAGCATCGCGACGAAGTTCTGCGGAAACTTCTTCGGCAATGACAATTGCACCGTCGAAGGGTCAAGCGGCTCGGCGACTGGCGAGCCGATATAGTCGTTGATGGCAATGGCAATTCGCTTTGCGGTGGTAAAGTCGGCGTTGCGTAGTGCCAGGCGCAAATGGCCAAGCGTGGCCAATGAGAAGTCGATTTCGCGCTCGATGATGGCGCCGTTCGGCAGGCGTCCGACGGTCGGCACGCCGCGTACCACCTTGGCCGCTTCTCCTTGAGCCTCAAAGCCGCCGATGGCGAGCGAACCCTGGGCCACGGCATAGACGTTACCGTCAGCGCCGAGCAGCGGCGTCACCAAAAGCGTGCCGCCGAGCAGGCTCTTGGCATCGCCCATGGCCGAAGCGGTCACGTCGATGCGCGTTCCCTGGGTGGCGAACGGCGGCAGGTTCGCCGTCACCATGACCGCGGCGACGTTGCCGGTGCGAATCTGCTGGCCGCGGATGTTGACGCCGAGGCGTTCGAGCATGCCCTGCAGGGACTGCTTGGTGAATGGTGTATTGTTGAGGGTGTCGCCAGTGCCGTTAAGGCCGACGACGAGGCCATAACCCAAGAGCTGGTTCTGGCGTATGCCCTCGATGCTGGCGAGGTCTTTAATACGCGAGGTCGCCGTCGCCGAAGAGACGGCGCACGCTAGTACCCCCAGCGCGACGAGCGCCGGTCGTAACGTCCTTTTCATCTCCTGCTCCCCAAGAGGTCGGACGGTTCCCTCATTGCCAATAGCGTGCCAAAGCTGGACCGCCGCGCAAGCTGTTGTGAAGACTGGATAATCCTCTTGGGCCAGAACGGGCCGCAGGGCTGGGTCGGCGCAGCCATTGCCGGTCTTCGGCAATTGTTGCCGGGGCGGCCGGGCAATGTTTTACCGCCCATTAACCATAAGCGCCCACCTTCTTAGGTATGCGCGTCACTGGACCAAACGGAACGGCACTTACGGCGCCACCGGTAGCGGCCCGGCGTTCGGCCGGCGGCAGCTTTACGTTATCCGAGGCCAGCGCGCCCCAGCCGCAGAGTGCAGCGGTGGCGCTGCGAACGCTGGGCGGGATCGATGCGCTCATTGCGTTACAAGGCATAGAGGACCCGCTGGAACGCCGCCGCCGTGCGGTCAAACACGGTACGCGGGCGCTTGACGCTCTGGATGAACTTAAGCTCGGCCTGCTGTCGGGCACCCTCGACCAGGCGACCCTGTTGCGGCTCAAAGCGGTCGCTGCCGACCTCAAGGACGGCTCGGGCGATCCGGGGCTCGATCAGGTCTTGAGCGAAATCGACCTCCGGGTTGCGGTAGAATTGGCAAAAGCCGGCTTGAATTAACCCGCTTTGCTGCGCCGGCACTCCGCGGCATCATCGTTATTGTCACCGTCATAGACCCGCGGTATATGGGCGCGCCTCCGGGAGGGCGTAACGCGCGTGCGCGAGTAGGGGACATTAGGTTCATGCAGTCGGTCAAAAGCAAGAACGGTCGACCCGACGAAACATTGAACAAGAACGGCAAAAGCATCCGGCCCTTCGACAAGATCTATCGGCCGACCGACCGCGAACCGTTTATGAATGAGCGGCAGCGCGAGTACTTTCGGCTCAAGCTGCTGGATTGGCGTGAGGACATCCTCAAAGAGGCCAAGGAGACGCTGCAGCATCTCCAGGACGACAACCAGAACCACCCCGACCTCGCCGATCGCGCCTCGTCGGAGACCGACCGGGCGATAGAATTGCGCGCCCGCGACCGCCAGCGCAAACTCATCGCCAAGATTGACGCCGCCCTGCAGCGTATCGAAGACGGCACCTACGGCTATTGCGAAGAGACCGGCGAACCGATCTCGCTCAAACGACTAGAAGCGCGCCCGATCGCTACATTATCGATCGAGGCGCAGGAACGTCACGAGCGCCGCGAGCGCGTCTACCGCGAGGAGTAGGCGGCCGGTTCCCGCACCGGCACGCCGATTGCGCGGTCGCGTAACACAAACGGTTACGCCCTTGCCGCCTTCGGCGCCTGATTAAGATTTTGTAAACCACCGGCGCAGTGCCGCAGGCGGATTTCGATCCGTCGCAATATATTTAAGCGAAATCATTGCATTTTTAGGCCATTGCTCAAGAGCACGAGATGCCGAGATGGGTCAGAGCAATTATGCGAGCGCTCGCGAACAACCGGTCCAATCAAGTCGTCGGGGTGCTCGAATGTAGACCGTGATTGACACGGTCGACAGGTTTGCTGAGGAGGAGGCCGGATCGCAATGATCGAACGTCGCGCGCTTGCCCGCCATAAGACCTTTTTCAAAGGACGAATCTATTTCAACAATAGACTCTCCAGCATGGACTGTATCGTCCGCGACGCCACCGCTAGCGGCGGCCGTCTCGAGGTTTCAGAGAGCGTTACGCTGCCGAATGCCTTCGAAATTTATCTTCCGACTAAGGACGAATACTTTCATGCTAAGGTCGAATGGCGCAAGAGTGGAAGCCTCGGCATAAGCTGGAGCCCCGAACAATTTCCAAAACAACAATTCTCAAAACAACGGCACGAGCATGACAGCGCTGAGCATGCTGTGGCTGATCGACTGGCGAAACTTGAGCATCGGGTGGCCGCGCTGCAAAAAAGACTTGATGCATTGCAAGAGAAATGATCGCGGGTCGAAAGGTCCGTTAAGTTTTTATTTACCTCGTTCCTTTACCGCTCGTTAACGATCGCTGGCCGCTGCGACCCCACGGGCCGACCCTTTTCGCTCTCCCGTTCATGAACCAGAGGCCGCCGCAAAGCTTGCAGCCGAATCTGTCACGGATGCTCCGGCGCGCGAACCGGGCTCTCGGAGAAGGTGCGCTCAACAAAGCGGAGCGGCTTTACGCCGGGCTGTTGCAGCATCAGCCCGACAATTTCGACGCCCTACAAGGCCTTGGGCAAGTCAACTACCAGCGCGGGCGGCTCGATGCGGCGCTGGCGCTTACTCAGGCTGCGTTGAAAAGTGACCTTTCGCGCGCCGACGGCTTTGCCAGCCTGGGCTTGATTTTTCACGCGCTGCGAGATTTTCCCCGCGCGCTGGCAAGCTATGATGAAGGCCTGCGCGTTGCGCCCGACGACGCTGAGCTGCTTAACCGGCGCGGCGTGGTGCTTTTGGAGCTTGGCCGTGCGCGCGAAGCGCTGGAAAGCTTTGACCGCGTGCTCCCGCATACGCCGAATCGTCTCGATGTGCTCGGCAATCGCGGCAATGCGCTGCTGAAGCTCAATCGGGTGACGGACGCGCTTGCCGCCTATGACCGGGCACTGGAATGCGCGCCGCGGAACGTGCAACTCCTGACCAACCGCGCCGCGGCGCTGCGCCGGCTGGACCGGCCCGATGAGGCTGCACGCACTGCTTCGCGTGCGCTCCTTATCAAACCGGACTTTGCGCAGGCACGTTTTGTCGAGAGTGTCGCACGTTTGACACTCGGCGATTTTGCCGCCGGCTGGCGTGGATATGAATCACGCTGGCAGGTCGGATGGCTGGCATCGCAGCGGCGAAGTTTTGCGGCTCCTTTGTGGCTTGGTAAGGAATCGCTCGATGGCGAGACTATTCTACTTCACGCCGAGCAGGGCCTTGGAGATACCATCCAGTTTGCGCGCTATGCGACGCTTCTAGCGTCGCGGGGCGCAAACGTCATCCTCGAAGTTCAACGGCCGCTGGTGCGATTACTGTCACCCTTGCAAGGGGTCGCTGCCGTGATCGCGCGAGAGGAGGCGTTGCCGCACTACGATTTCCACTGTCCGCTGCTCAGCCTGCCATTGGCTTGCGGCACCACGCTGGAGACGATACCGGCCGATCACGCTTATATAGCGCCAGCCGACGCGGCCGTTTCGTTTTGGCGAACGCGCTTGCCGCAGCGGCGGCTTCGTGTCGGATTGGTTTGGTCCGGCGAACGCTCCCACGACAACGATCTCAACCGCTCGATGCGGCTGGCAACGCTCGAGCCTTTGCTGGATTTGCCCGACGTCGCCTTTGTAAGCTTGCAGCACGAAGTACGCGAAGACGATTTGCCGTTTCTGCAAAGTCGCAGTGACGTGTGCGAGATCGGCAGACAATTTAAGGATTTTGCTGACACCGCAGCTGCCATCGCGCTCCTTGACGCGGTAATTGCCGTTGACACCGCCGTCGCGCATTTAGCCGGCGCCATGGGCAAGCCGCTGTTTTTGCTGCTGCCGTTCGCAGCAGATTTCCGTTGGCTTCGCGAGCGGGCAGACAGCCCCTGGTATCCGAGTGCGCGGCTGTTTCGTCAGCCGCAATTCGGCGACTGGCACGGCGTCGTGAAAGTATTGCGACAGGAATTGGCCCGGTTTGGCGTCCTTTGCGGCAAGGCGGCGTGAACGGCGCTTAGCGCGTTACTGACAAATATGCTTCGCAAATGTTTCATCGAACCCGACGATGTTCAGCTTCCCCACGAAGCGACGAGCCAGGGAGCGAACGATGGACAGTCAAGACGTCATCGACGGTCACGATATTCATGAACATCATGAGAAAGCGGCGCAGCACCACGAGCATGCCGCCAAGCATCATCGCGAGGCGGCAAAACACCACAAGGCTGGCAATCACGAAAAGGCCGCGCATCACTCGAAGGTGGCGCATGGGCATCATCTGCATGCCACCGAGCACCACGAGCACGCATCGAAAAAGCACGCCGACGAGCACAGCTGATCGTCATCGCGAGCGAAGCGACGCAAACCAGTCTCTTGTAACTTGCATCAATGGATTGCTGCGTCGCGGAGCCTGTCATCGGGCCGGCCACTTCGGGCCGGACCCGTTGGCCGCTCGCGATAACGAGCTTAGCAAAAACTCGCGGCCTCCGGCGGGGAGCTGCCGGAGGCCGCGCCTTATCGGGGCCGATAGCGCTGAAAATGCGGCCCCGGGGAGATCGGCAAGTAAAATCAGGCGTCAGGCATCAGCCGAGAAGATTTGCGTTTTGAGCTCCATGATTCCTGATTGCTGTTCACTGACCCGGCTTAGAACGGCAAGATAATATCCACCGCTTGCTGGCCCCAGCGCTCCGTCTGGATGTTGGTGAGTGTGCCGCGGCCGCCATAGGCGACACGCGCTTCGGCTATTTTTTGCAGTTCAATGGCGTTGTCGCTTTCGATATCCTCCGGCCGTACGACACCAGCGATGATTAGTTCGCGCATTTCCGCGTTGAGCCGCACTTCCTGCTTACCTTCGATCACCATGTTGCCGTTCGGCAGCACCTGCGTGACCACCGCCGCGACGTTGGTTACCAACTGATCTTGCCGGTTGATCGTGCCTTGGCCGTTCATCTGCGAGTTGCTATTGGCGGTCAGGAGGCTGCCCGGCAACACGGCGGTCGCGACCGAGCCGCCGAGCGCGTTGGCGCCGATGAAGTTGGTAATTGCGGAATCCTCGGTGGTGGTTCGGCTAAGCTGGGTTTGATCCTGGAAAATGGCGGTGTCGTTGATATTGACCTTTACCGTCAGGAGGTCGCCGACGACATGCGCGCGTTGGTCGTTAAAAAATGCGCGCGAGCCGCTGCGCCAAAGCGAATTCGGATTGTAAACCACCGGTTGTGGTGTAGGCATCGGCATCTGTACCGGCTTGTATCCAGGTTTGGCGGTCGGATTATCGACCGCTGACAGCGCCGGCGGTTCGCCGAGTTGCTTGATCCGATCACTCAGAGCGGCACACCCGGTCAACATAGAAGTCACAGCGACTGTGCTAAGGAGCGCACGTGCGTGCCGAAGACGCGTATTCGATCTCAACATTTACTTTGAACTCGAGGTTACTGGATGCGGTGGTCTCGCCGTGGTCGATCAGAAGGCGGGGGATTCGGAGTCGGCTCCGGCTCCGGCGTATTCTCGACGAGTTGCTTTGGCGTCGCACTTACGGTTACGCGGCCCGGACCGGAAACGACGCCGTGTACGACACGCTTCGACTCGGCATTGAGCACGCTGATCGTATCGCCAAGAGCGCCCGAATCCTGCGCCTGGCCGCGCAGGGTGAGCGTGAACCCGGGTGCTTCGTAAACGATCGTAACGGTGTCGTTGCGCTGTACGATCGCCGGCTTCATCAGATCGGCGTCGCGTAGCGATTGGCCGGGGCGCAATTCATGGCGGGCGGCCAGACCGGCTGCCGCGCGAATGTCGGTGATCGCGGCGCCTTCAGACTTCGGCCGCCGTTGAGTGATCAGATCGGACGCCTTGAGCACCGCGCCGCGTTCGATTGGGTGATCTACGGTGACCGCGTCGATTGTTTCGAACGCAATCCCAGTAAAGCGCGTTGACTGCGTGCGCAAGGCCGCGCTTGAGGGCAGATCGAAAGTCACGTCAAAGCGTGTGGTGCGCGGATTGTAGGTGAGGGTAAGAACCTGCAGGTCGCCGGTCGCGGTCGGTTCGACGTTAAGGGTGCGCACCTCACGGTCGAACTCGACCAGAATATTGCGCGCCGTGGTGAAGCCGTATTGACCTTCCAGCGCCTGCGCGATGCGTGCAGAAATTTCTTTCGGCGTAATCGACCGGCTGGCACGAGTGACGATCACTTCCGAAAGTCCGCGCGTGTCGATACCGATCAGGTGCTGCGGCCGGATTGCATCGATGATGCGTTCGGCGGCCACGGTGCCTCTGGTGCCGAGGTCGGGCGCGCGGAAGATCGGCACGTCGGCGACCGGCCCGGCATTCTCGACGAGGTCGCCGATGCGGACGATATCGCCATTCACGGTGACGTTTGCGCGCAACGCCGGCATTGCGTTCTGCGCGACGGCCGGGCTGGCCAGTAGGCCAGGAAACGCCGCCAGAATGAGAAGTCGAACGATGGGACGGATCATGACGAGGACCCTCCTCATTTCATCAATTGCGCGGTGGTTTGCAGCATCTCGTCCGCGGCGGTGATGACCTTTGAATTCATCTCATAGGCGCGCTGCGCAGCGATCAGATTGGAAATTTCCGTGACCGCGGAGACGTTCGATTGTTCGAGGCTGCCCTGCAGCAACGTGCCCGCGCCGTTAATGCCGGGCACGCCGTTTTGCGGCGTGCCCGAGGCGGGTGTGGCAACGAACAGGTTGTTGCCGGTGGCCTGCAAGCCGGCGTCGTTGATGAAGGTAGTGAGTGTGATCTGACCGAGGATGCTGGAGGTCGTGCTGCCGGGTAGTGTCACCGACACCTGACCTTGCTGGTTGATGGTCAACCCCGTCGAGTTCGCAGGAATAGTGATGGTAGGCTGAACGATGTTGCCTTCGGCGGTGACGATGCGGCCCTGGTTGTCCATCTGGAAAGAGCCGTCGCGCGTGTAGCTGAAAGTGCCGTCGGGCATCAATATCTGGAACCAGCCGGCGCCCTGGATGGCGATATCGAGCGTATTACCGGTCTGCGACAGCGATCCCTGCGTCATCAGGCGTGGCGTGCCGACTGTCTTCACACCGGAACCGAGTTCGATGCCAACCGGCAGGATGTTGCCGTTGTCGGAGGCCTGCGCGCCGATGCGTTGCACGTGTTCGTAGATGAGATCCTGGAATTCCGCACGCTGGCTCTTGAAGCCGGTGGTTGTCATGTTTGCCAGATTGCCGGCGATGACCTGGACTTGCAGGTCCATTGCCGCCATTCCGGTCGCCGCAGTATCGAGCGAACGCATCGTCCTAATTCCTCACTTCCAACATCAAGAAGAGCTCGGCGGCTGCGAGAGTTGCTGCAAGGCGCTGCGGCGCTGATCGCCCTGCTGCTGCAGGATCGCGGAAATGTCGGAGTAACTGCGGGTGATTTCGATCATGCGTGTCATCGCGGCGATGGCGCGCACGTTCGATTTCTCAAGTGAGCCCTGTACGACGCTGGTGTTTGGCTTGACCGGGCCGGCATTGACGCCAGCTGGAGCGTTGAACAGAGAAGCGCCGTCCTTCTGCAACAATTGCGGCCGGTCGAAGCTGGCGAGCTGTAACTGGCCGCGCGGAGTGTCTGTACCGGTACTGTCGCGTGCAGTGATGATGCCGCTGCCGCTGATGGCGATATCGTGATCGCCGACCTGAAACGTGATCGGACCGGCGGCCCCGATCACTTGATCGCCCTCGCTGGTAACGAGCTGGCCGGTGGCGTTGATTGAAAGCGACCCGTTCCGGGTGTAGCGTACGCCGCGCGGAGTTTGCACGGTGAGGTAGCCTTTGCCGTCGATGGCGACATCGAGCGGATTGCCGGTACGTTCGAGCGCGCCCTGGCTCAGATCAATCCAGGTGTTGCGGTCTTGTACGAAACTGAGGCGCTTGTCTTTGCCGCCAAAATCGTTGTCGCGGGCTTTGGTCATCAAGAATTCAGAGAACGCCGCGTTGTCGGCTTTGAATCCGGTGGTGTTGACGTTGGCGATGTTGTTGGCGACGACATCGAGTTCGTGACTGAGCGCCATCTGCCGCGACAAGCCGACGAGAAGCGCATTCTCCATCGGTACACTCCCCCAGTATTTAAGAAGCTGCCGTCTCCGGTCGGCTTCTCGTCCCGTGCCGCAACTTCTCCCAAGCCGCGACAGGGTGGTCAGTGCAGAAGCCATGCCAATGGAGAAAAATTAATACAAACAATGGCTTAGACCGAAACGCGGGAGTGCCGGAGAGGGCAGAAAACACCGCGGCGCCTACCCAACCCGGCAAATTTTTCCCGCCGGCGGGTTCCTCGCAAGCATCCATTAACCATTGCAGGAATAGCGTTCCCGGTGAGGGCGCCAAATTCGTCGGCGCTGACCAGCGCTCGCGGCGTTAGTTCTGCGTTCTGTGCTGCCGGCTGCGTGCGCATCTGACGCCAGCGGAGCGGTGATGGCAACGACAGACGAAACCGAATCCAAAGCCGACAACGCGGGTGCCGACGGCGACGAGGTCAAGGAAGCTCCCGCGAAGCGCAAGTTCTCGCTCAAGATGATCATTATGGCCGTTGGAGGCTTGGTTGTTTTGGGCGGGATCGGAGGCGGCGGTTATTATTTTTTCTTCGCCCGGCATGGCAAAGAGGCGGCCGCGGCAGCTGCCGCGCCTCAAACCAAGCCGGTCGTCTTCCTCGACATGCCCGATGTGCTGGTAAATCTGTCGTCGACCGGCGGCGATCGCACGCAATATCTCAAGGTAAAGGTGACGCTCGAATTGCCGGATCAGGCGATGTCCGCGCAAATCCAGCCGGTAATGCCGCGGCTGACGGACGCGTTCCAGACTTACCTGCGCGAATTGCGCCCGACTGATCTCGACGGCTCGGCCGGCCTCTACCGCCTCAAGGAGGAGCTAACGCGGCGTGTCAATGCCGCGATCGCCCCGAGCCGGATCAATGCCGTGTTGTTCAAGGAAATCGTCGTCCAGTGAGTTTTGGCTGATCAATCGAACTAAGGCGTAGCGAATGGCCAAGGATCAAATCGACCAGGACGCGCTTGCTGCCGAATGGGGCGTCGCCCTCGAAGCGGAGCAGCAAGCAGCAGCCGGCGACAATACCCCAACGTCCCTCGACAGCGATGGCGAAGGGGACGGCGGCGCCGAAGCTATGGCGGCGCAATGGGCGACCATGGTCGACGACGGCCATTTCATCCAGGCAGCAAAAGGCGGTGCCGAGCGCATCCTGACCCAGGAGGAAATCGATTCGCTGCTCGGGTTTTCGCTGGCCGATGTCTCGCTCAACGACAATTCCGGCATCCGCGCGATCATCGACTCGGCGATGGTCTCCTACGAGCGTTTGCCGATGCTGGAAATCATCTTCGACCGGCTGGTCCGGCTGATGACGACCAGCCTGCGCAACTTCACCTCGGACAACGTCGAAGTGTCGCTCGATCGCATCACCTCGGTGCGCTTCGGCGACTATCTCAACTCGATACCGCTGCCCGCAATCCTCGGCGTCTTTAAGGCCGAGGAGTGGGAAAATTCCGGTCTCATCACCGTTAATTCGAGTCTCATCTATTCGATCATCGACGTGTTGCTCGGCGGCCGCCGCGGGCAAACCGCAATCCGCATTGAGGGCCGTCCCTACACCACCATCGAGACCAACCTGGTCAAGCGCATGCTCGAGGTCGTGCTCGCCGATGCCGAGCTGGCCTTCAAGCCGCTGTCACCGGTGAAGTTCAACATCGACCGGCTGGAGACCAACCCGCGGTTTGCCGCCATCTCGCGGCCGGCAAACGCCGCCATTCTGGTGCGGCTGCGGATCGACATGGAAGACCGCGGCGGCACCATCGAGCTGCTGTTGCCTTACGCCACCATCGAACCGATCCGCGACGTGTTGTTGCAGATGTTCATGGGCGAGAAGTTCGGCCGCGATCCGACTTGGGAAGGCCATCTCGCGACCGAGATGGGTCAGGCGGAAATCGCTGTCGAGGCGGTGCTTTACGAGGCGCCGCTGCCACTTCGGCAAATGATGAAGCTCGACGTCGGCGATACCCTCATGCTGGAACTGAAAACCGACGCGCCTGTCATCGTGCGCTGCGGCGACGTCACGCTGACGGAAGGGCGTATGGGCCGCGTCGGCGATCGGGTCGCGGTGCGAGTCGGTAAGCCGTTACGCAGACCCAATATGACGCTGGCCATGTTCGAAAGCGCAGGCGGCGCCGGCAACAGGATGGACGCGCAGTGACCAACGGCTTTGGACTGATCATTGAGATACTCGTCGCAGTTTTGCTCGGGCTGACGATCGCTTACTGCATGATGCTCAACCGGCGCCTTAAGCTTCTTAGATCCGACGAGCATTCGCTGCGGGCGACGATTTCCGAGCTGGTAACCGCAACCGAGATCGCGGAACGGGCAATTGCCGGCCTGAAAGTCACGGTCGAGGAATGCGAGCTGGGCTTGGGCGCGCGGCTGCGCAGCGCCGACCGCTTCACCGCCGATCTCGACCGCAGCATCGCGGCCGGCAAGGATTTGCTCGATCGCCTGTCGCAGATCGTCGCCGCGGGCGGCGGTTCGGTCGGCGGCAAAGCGCCGCCTGCGAAAGGCGCTACTGAGAAAGTCGCGCAGGGCCAAAGCGCTTCGCCGCCACCGCCGCGGAAAGATGCGCAGGCCGTTGCCGCAGCAGCGGCTGCGTTCGCTGAACGCGTTCGCATGAAGGTGCACGGTCTCGCTGCATGACGCGTTTTATCCGCGATCTGCGTCTCATTCCGATCGCGGTGGTCGCGAGCGCCTGCCTTCTGATCCTGATACTGGCCGATCTTATTCTTGACGGCGGCTGGCCGGCGCCTGAGAGCATGCCACCGGCCGAAGCGACAGTTATCCACGTCGCGCCGGGCGTATCGCGCCCAAGTGACAAGAGCGGGTCCTGGGCGCAGCAGATGTTCAACGTTCCCAACGGCAGCGGGGCGCCAGCGGCGCCCACAGACCTGGCGCGGCTACCCGCCATTACGCCGATGCGAGCCGACAAATATGCCGACATCATCACTGGCTCGGTCGAGAGCAAAAGCGAACAGAAGGGCGGAGCAAAACCGAAGGGTCAGATGGGTGAAGCGGCCGGCAAGGAGGGCAAACCCTCTGCGCCCGGCAAGGACAACAAGCCCGGAGCCGCCAAGGAAGATCCGAATCCACCGCCCGACGGCCACGTGATTGTGCCGGACAACAGGCCGATGCCTTCAGCCGCCGAGCGCGCATTGCTTGGACGGTTGTCGGAGCGCCGGCAGGAACTCGACAAGCGCGCCCGCGAACTCGATATCCGCGAGGGTCTCATCGCCGAAGCCGAGAAGCGTATGGAAGGCAAGCTCTCCGAAATCAAGGAAGGTGAAGCCCAACTCGCTACCGCCGCGGAAAAGAAGGATGAAGCTGAAATCGCCCGGTTCAAAGGTCTCGTCACGATGTACGAGAACATGAAGCCACGCGACGCGGCCAAGATTTTCGATCGTTTGGAAATGAGCGTGCTGCTGGAAGTTGCGTCGCAGATCAAGCCGCGGACCATGTCGGAAATCATGGCGCAGATGCAGCCCGACACGGCCGAACGATTGACCGTCGAACTAGCAAGCCGGGCCAAGGCGGCGGCGAAGCCGGGCGGCGAACTGCCGAAGATTGAAGGTCGGCCGACCCAGTAAATTCTGGCAACTCTACGAGCCCCAAATTTCGCCGGGACGCCGGCTAGCCCATCGCCAGCTCGTCCTTGCGATGCGCCCAGCCGGTGATGTTGCTCTCGATCACCGAGAAGATTGCGTACAGCGCTACGCCAAGTACGGCGAGAATCAACAGTCCGGCAAAAACCAGCGGCACATCGAAGTTGGAACTCGCAATCATCATCACATTGCCGATACCGCGATTGGAAGCCACGGTTTCGGAAATGACCGTGCCGACGAAGGCAAGCGTTACCGAGACTTTCAGCGACGCGAAGAAATACGGCATGGTGCGCGGCAGCCCGACGTTCCAGAGAATTTCGAGCTTGCTCGCGTGCAACGCCCGCATCACGTCTTCCAGCTCGGGTTCGGTGGTGGCGAGACCCGTGGCGACGTTCACGACGATCGGGAAGATGCACATGATCATGGCCGTGAGCACGGCCGGCACGCCGCCGGCGCCGAACCAGAGCACGAAGATCGGCACCACGGCGACTTTTGGGATGGTGGCAAAGCCGATGAGCAAAGGGTACGCGACGTCGTAGGCGAGCCGTGACGAGCCGATGCTAACGCCGAGCGCGATGCCGATGGCGATGCCGAGCCCGAATCCGATCAGCGTGGTGTAGAGCGTTTGCAGGATATGTGGCCATAAGGCTGGCATCTGCGAGATCATGGTGACGATGATCTCGCTCGGTTTCGGCAGCACGATATCGCTGACGTGGAACAGCCAGCACAGCGCTTCCCAAAGCACAAAGAATCCGATGATGAAGAGGGTGGAGGCGAACCGTCGGCGAAGTTCGGCGTTCATTACGCGGCTTCCTTGACCGGTCGCGCCGAGACGATGAGTTCGCGCAGCCGCTGCGTCAGCGCCACGAACGGCGGCGTGTAGGACATCTCGATGGTGCGCGGTCGCGGAAACGGCACCTCGGCGTCGTCGATGATTTGTCCGGGCCGGGCCCGCATGACGCAAATGCGGTTGGCGAGGTAGGCGGCTTCCTTGAGATCGTGGGTGACCAAAAGCACGGTGGGGCGGAGCTTGGTCCACAGCTCCTGCATGATCGCCCAGAGTTCCTCGCGGGTGAACTGATCGAGCGCGCCGAAGGGCTCATCGAGCATGAGGAGTTGCGGTTCGTGCACCAGCGCCCGGCACAGTGAGGCGCGCTGCAGCATGCCGCCGGACAATTGCCAGGGGCGCTTGTCGCCGAAATTGGCGAGGCCGACTTCCTTCAGCAGCGCATCCGCCCGATCGCGAAATTCGGTCTTGTGCTTGGCGCGATATTCCTGACGAAACGGCGGCACGATCTTCAGCGGCAGCATGACGTTTTCGCGCACTGTGAGCCACGGCAGCATGGTCGGGTTCTGGAACGCCATGCCGACGCGAACCGGCTCGGCGCCGACCTGGCGGCCGGCGACATAGACATAGCCGGTGCTGGCATTGATCAGGCCGCTGACCAGTTTCAGGATTGTGGACTTCCCGCATCCCGAGGGGCCGACCAGCGCGACGAAATCTCCCTGCTCCAGCCGCAGGTTAGTCAAACCCAATGCGTGGATTTTTTTATCGTCACGTCCGTAACTTAACGTCACATTCTTAAGTTCTACAAAATAATCAGAATGCGGGTGGGCTGCGGCGGGCGCTGTCATGTTCAGAGCTCCAAATTGTGACCGTTGCCCCGGTGCACGATCGCTTCCATTGTCTGATCGGTGTGCAGTGGCGCTGGCGCCGGCATCTGCTGGATTTTGTGCACGGAACGTCCCCAGCCGCTGGCATCCTCGGCCAAGGCGCGATTCTTCATGACGAAACGCCCGCGCACCAAGGTGTGCACGGGCAGTCCTTTTACGCGGCGGCCGTTCCACGGCGAAATTTTCGAGCGCGAGTGCAGTTCGGCATCGGCGATGGTGTAGTCCCGGGCCAGATCGACCAAAGCCAGATCGGCGTCGGCTCCGGGCGCAATCGCGCCTTTGCGCGGATAAAGACCCCAGATTTTTGCTGGATTGAACGAACTTAGGCGCACGTAATCGCAGAGCGACAGCCGCCCGTTGTTCACCTCGGTCAGCATCAGCGGCATTTGCGTCTCGACTCCGGGAAAGCCGCAATCCACCGCCCAGATGTCATTGCGCGTCTTTTCTTCCGGCGTGTGCGGGGCGTGGTCGGTCGCGATCAGATCGATGGTGCCGTCCGATAGCGCCGCCCACAGCGGCTCGTGATTGCGGGCTTCGCGCACCGGCGGATTGACGCGAATGATCCCGGCGAGATCGTGGTAGTCGTCGGTGGAGAGGAGCAGATAGTGCGGGCAGGTTTCGCCGGAGATATCGACGCCGCGCGCCTTGCCTTCACGTAGCGGCCGCAACTCTTCGGCCGATGAAATGTGCAGGATGTGAATCCGTGCCCCGGTCCACTCCGCGAGCACCGCCGCGCGGCCGACGGCTTCGATCGCGACCACGGCCGGCCGCGAGTCGATATGTGCCAGCGGATCGCGCCGGCCGGCGCGCGTCAGCCGCTCCTGCCGCCGCTCCATGATCGAATCGGTCTCGGCATGCAGCGAGATACGTTTGCCTGTTGGCGCCACGACTTCGAAAGCTTCCAGCATCGCGCCGGTCGAAGGCGAGGGGATCTTGCCGAAAGTATTGCCCATGTAGAGCTTGAAGCCGATGACCCCGCCGTCAACCAGTTCGGGGACATTCTCGATGGTGTCTTCGCCAAGGAGCCCATAGAGGCCGAAATCGACGCAGGCCTTTTTCGCGGCGATGGCGTGCTTGGCGGCCAGCGTTTTGGCGTCGCCGGTCGGCGGAATGGTGTTCGGCATGTCGAACACTGTGGTGACGCCGCCGAACGCGGCTGCGGCGGTGCCGGTTTCCCAATCTTCTTTGTGCGGATAGCCGGGATCGCGAAAATGCACATGGACATCGATAGCGCCGGGCAGGATGTGCAGGCCGCTCGCGTCGAAAGTCTCGCGCGCCGGTGGCATCGCCTCTCGAGCGCCGACCGCCAGCACACGCCCATCGCGGATGGCGATGCTGGCGGCGGCCATGTCGTGGTGTGAGAC
>JBAUGC010000292.1:0-1690 GCA_049679485.1 Xanthobacteraceae bacterium | reverse complement strand
GCGACGTAGTTGGTCACGGCGGGCCGCGGGTTGCCGATCACGTTGAAGCCGGCGCCCTTGCTGTCGATGATCCGGCGCGCCGCCGTCGAATTAATTGCGAACTGCTCGATCTGGCTTTCGGGCAAGGCGCGATTGAGCGCGTAGGCGGTCACTGCCGGGCGCGGATTGCCCATGACGTTGTAGCCGGCAGCTTTCTTGTTGATAACTTCGCTCGCGGCCAGCGACCGCGATGCGAACGTTTTCACTTGGCTGTCCGGCAGCGCGCGATTGAGGGCATAAGCGGTCGGCACGGTGCCGATCAGAATGAGCATGATCAGGCCCATGCCCTTCTGGCCGTCGTTGGAGCCGTGGAAGAAGCTCACCAGCGTACAGGTGAGGATGAGGATGCCCCGAATCCACCACGGCGGCGGATGATCGCCCTTCGGCTCGGCGTAGAGCGCCGGCACGCGGATGATGGACTTGAGCAGCAACAGCAGGGCGGCGGCGAGCAGGAAACCGAACAGCGGAGACAGCAGCAACGCTTCGCCGACTTCCTTGGCTTTCGACCAGTCGACGCCGGACGTCCCACTGCGGCCATGCAGCAGCGCGTTGGTGATGCCAACACCAATAATGGAGCCGATCAAGGTGTGCGAGCTCGAGGCGGGCAAGCCGAACGCCCAGGTGCCAAGGTTCCAGATGATCGCTGCGATCAACAGCGCGAACACCATGGCAAAGCCGGCATTGCTGCCAACCTGCAGGATCAGCTCGACCGGAAGCAGCGAGATAATGCCGAAGGCGACAGCGCCCGACGAAGCCAGCACGCCGGCCAGGTTGAATGCGCCCGACCACACCACGGCGAAGTTGGCCGGAAGCGAACGCGTATAGATGACGGTTGCCACCGCGTTGGCGGTATCGTGAAAGCCATTGACGAACTCAAACCCGAGCGCGATGAGCAGCGCCACGAACAGCAGCAGGAAGGGCGCAATCGTCGTGATTTTTGTGCCTGCCGCATCGATGTCGGAGTAAATGCTGTAGGCGACGAACAGCAGCACTGCCGCGATTACGCCGCCAAAGATGATGCCGGTGATCGGATTGACGGCGCCGGTCAGATCCGGTCCCTTGCGGGCTGCCGGTTCGATCGAGCCGGGTAAAGCGATTTCACTCATGCGGGACCTCATTCGCTCGGAAGGGCCCCGACTCTGCGCGGGCTATATGACAGCTGGATGAAACTAAGTCATCAATCCCAAGGCCGTTGCCATGCCGCCGTGCAGCCAGTCAATTGACCGAAACATCGCCATCGCCCGGCCCGGCTTCCCAATTTTCGACGTCCAATTTGCCGGTCCTCAAGGAATAGTAATAGGTCATGGGCGGCTTCTTGAGCGGTACGCTTACTGTTGCGGGGACGGCCGCCTCGATCATCCGGGTATATTGCCGCACCACGATCGATCTCGCCTGATTTTGCCGCGCGAATTCACGCGCAGCCAAGATCAACTCGCGCGCAATTTCAGGATCCGCATCGCGACAGCGGCACTCAAGCAGATAGTAGGAGTGGCCGGCCCATTGCTTCATGGCCAGATAGCCGACGAGCCGCGCGCCTGATCGGGCGACCAACACGGCTCTGGTCCGTTTGACGAAGTGCGTTCCGAAATATAGCCAATTGAGGGTGCCTGCGTCGCGCCAGGCATAAGTCGGCGCGTTCGAAGCTTTGCAC